>JAJKIL010000141.1 GCA_021154515.1 Niastella sp.
TACAGGAAAAAGAGTGTGGGAATGCGCACTCGATATGTATGGCCGGGCCTCGGTGATCACCGGAAGCAAAAATTTTATACCTTTCCGGTATCAGGGACAGTACGAAGATGAAGAAACGGGTTTGTATTATAACCGGTTCAGGTATTACAATCCGCACGAGGGGCTTTACATCAGCAAGGACCCGCTGTCGGTGTTGGGTGGTTTTAATGTATATTCGTATGCATATGACCCTAATTCCTGGATAGATGCATTTGGTCTTATCAATAATACCCCAATTGGTGATGCGGCCGAAGATCATTTCAGGAATGTGCTTACCAAGAATGGCTGGAAGGTATTCCCCGACATAAAAAATGGTAGCCAGAACGGGTTGGATATTGTGGCGCAACACCCAACGAGCAATGCGGTATATGTATTTGAAGTGAAAGCGAATTCATCGCAGTTATCACGTTTACAAAAAGACCCTGAGAAGTATATCGCCGACCGGTTAACAGAGGCAAGCAGGTTTGGAACCATCTGCGGTAAACAAACAGCGCCGGGGGTTGACAGAGCCGCCCGAAATATATTACGGGAAATTGACAAGAACGGCATGAAGAGATATGTGCTCAAATACAAAGTGACAAAGCGAGGCAACGTCTATGATGTTAAACTGAAGAAGAAAGGCGTCGGCGTTCAACATTGGGTTAAATGTTAATATAGATTTTTATGAAGCCAAATCAGATACTGAAAAAGAAGATCCAGTTTTTTTTAGATGCACCAACAGATATAGCAACGTATGAGCAGGAAAAATTAGAAGATATAGAAGCAGAAGATGACAGAAGCGCCGTCATTGACGAACTGGATTTTTCTATTGGCAAAACACTACTGGCGCCGGCCAATAATTTCGTACTGAATAACAGAACGGCAGAAGGGTGGACAAACTTTGAGCGGGCCATGACCTGGATCTATAACTACATTAAAAAAGCAAAGCCCACCAACTTTTCATTGACCGACGAACCATTTGCCGCGGTAATTGGTATGAGCTGGTTATTTGATAAAAAAGACATGACCGATACCGCAGTTACCCTGTTAAGACGCAGATGGGACCTGAAAAAAGAACAGGCGCATGAGTATGTAGTGCATAAAGAACTGCTGGTTTCGTTGTATGAAATTTACTACAACAATAACCAAGGCGGATTACCGGTTGATTTTCTACCGGCAGACCATATTTACCGCCGGCTCATCAATTCAATCAATGCACCGAATGAACAATACACTGCCTTGCTGCAGGAAGCCTGCGATTATCATTTAATGCATACTACATTGGCTGCAGACAAAAACTTTATTGAGTTTGCCTATTTTGAGCTGATACCTTACGAGATCCTGTTAGTGCTGAAAACAAGAGAGAAATTAGGTTTTGAAGCGCTGGTGATCGACCACGAACTCATGAAAACACCGTTGGCGCAGTTCCAGGGAAATACAAGTACATACGACCCTGAAAGAGATGAGGTATTACAACTGGTATTACGGAAAGCAAAATAGATAAGTACAATAAAATGAAGTAAGAGGTAAGAAGTATGAAATTCGCGAGCTTCGTACTTCTTACTTCCTGCCTCGCTTATAGTAAACAGCTAATTACTTTGATGAAAATCTTTTTCATCTTTCTTCTTCTCGTCAAAATAACGATCAACCGACCAGGGACCATTACCAGCAATCAGGAAGTAAATAAGTCCGGCCAAACAAATTAAAGTAACCGTCAATTCCTGGAAAGGACGGAACATGGACTGGTTTAAAAAGATAATAGCGCCGATCAAAATAGGCAATTGCATAATACAGGCTGCACGGGTAAGTAACCCTACCGCCAGCATAAGCCCGCCTACCAGGTGCGCAAAAACAATATAGTGTCCCAATAAGCTTAAAGCAAAATAACTGTTAGGTAAGAAGGAGCCCATACGGCCGATCATGCCACTCATGTTCTCCAGAAATTCAATCCCTTTATAGCAGAGGAAAATACCGAGTACAAAGCGGAAGATGTCCGCCCATTTGGGATGGTGCCTGTCACCCCAAAACTCTAGTCGTTGAAGGAGGTTCATACGGCAAAATTTAGATTAATAAAGAAAGAGCCTGATTAAAGGTAGTACTATTTTATCACTCACTGTCTCAACGCCAGAAACGCCTTAAAACGACAATCCCCCGACTGTACCGTCGGGGGACTCTATTCTTTAAAACTATTTATTCAATGTCTAAACGGAAACGGTGGCTCCTTTATGGGAGAATATCGAATCGAATATTTGCATGCCTGCCATTTTAAGCTTGCTGGGAAAAGAACTGTTGATGTTACCAGAGTAATCAACATACTTCACTACTACTTTCACCATGATGGTGGGTTCATTCCTTACTTTTTCCAGGCGGGTGGGGGAAGCAGCCAGCCAATTCTCCAATTCGGCAGCATCTTCACTAATAAATCCTTTGCCCTGAATTTTCAGGCGATACGCAATTCCCTTCTTGAAAAATTCCATGCGAACTGGAAATTCCTTGTCAAATGCTTCAATATCCTGGGCTGGTTTAGGGATAGCAAACCTGATCTCATCCCCATCATCGTTCAGCTCCATTTCAGTAACCAGGTGATTCGGCAATTTGAACAAAGAGTCATTTTCAGCAAAAAACAAAGCGCTGTTCAGTTCCAACAATTTCCTCTTTAACAACTTACCGGGTAAATTAGAATTCATAGTATCCGTTTTATATTATAGAATAGAAAACTCGGTATGGATCATACACTATAAGTGTATTGAGTAATTATGAAAAATACCCAATTGCCATACCATATTCCTGATGAATGATTTTTAACGAATTAGTAGTAGGCGCATCAAAAGTGCTGTCCCACAATTGGACAGGTTTTTCCAAATTTGACATTCCTTACACACGCACCGTTGGATTACCAGGTAATAAAAAAATGTAGATAGAATAAACTGGATTTATCAGACCTGTGAACCTTTAATGAGAACAACTGATTTTACAGATTGTTCTTTAAGATGTAGACAGCTTTTACGTGTTTCGTCCTGCTGATACTGCTCAAGACCCTGCTCATTTTCAAAAGCTACCAGGTGGATTTCAAATGGCGGTTCAATAGAATTATCTACAAATGTACTACTTGTTGGTCGAATACGTAAAAGAAGTTGCCCCTTATATTTCCACAAAAGTGGAAGAACTAAATTCTCAAACTCAAAGAATGTAGCTTCATGCCCTTCTTTTATATAAATCAGCTGTGTCAGGTAGATCATTGTTAGGGTTTTCTGCATTATACTGCCGAAAAGAAGGTTAAAACTGCGTAATTTCTACCAATCCTTCGGCAACAATTATGTTAAAACCCATCAAAATAACCTGTTAAAAAAATTATGCCAACCAATAAACATTACGGATAGGGGATAGTCTATGTAATACGAATCTGTTATGACTGCCAATCCTAAATATATTGTATCATCACGTACCAACATGGTGCTGCTTCCCAGTGTAGCGGATCTTTCATTAAGAGCATGTTACATATTTCTTACTTCCATTGTGTATTTTATTATACACTTGCAAACGAACACGGGCAGGATTGGTTTCATAACTATCAACGATAACGCAAGATGTCAGCTTAAAAGAACTTACATGATCCATGCGATATGTATGGTGTACTTTGTATTAAAATGAAAATTAAAATATGAAAAGGATCATCAAATTCACTGCTATGCTGGTATTGGTTATACTGGCAGCCAATGCCTCTGCACAATCAAGAATGACGGAAGAGCAAAGGGCTGAAGCCAAAGCTAAATTCCAGGAGTTAAAACAAAAATTGAATCTTTCTGAAGACCAATCAAAAAAGGTTGATGCCATTAACACCACCTGGTTTGAAGGGATTGCTGACTTAAAAAAGTCGACCGAGCCCAAAATGGCCAAACGTAATAAGCTCAAGTCATTAAATAATACCAGGAATAAACAAATGAAGGATGTGTTAACAAAAGAGCAGTTTAAGATATACAAAGAGAACCAAAAAGAAATGAAAGAAGAATTTAAACAACGAAGAGCCAATAGAGAATAAGCAATTGCCAATTGTCTAAAACAAGCGCCCAGACTGACAAACGTTTTTAAAACACTTAATCTTAAAAAGATTTAACATTAAGGAAATGCAAGTATAAACCGATTCACCTACATTTGCACTTTCATATGGCAAGCAATCGTTTGAGCCCCTTGTTTCTACAAAGGGCTTCTTTTTTTAGCACCCTGCCAGTCTACGCTAACCTACTTCTACTCGTAAAAACCCGCATACATTACATGTGCATTTAACGATCAACTGCATCGGTAAAAAAGTTTATAAATACGATTTGACATGTCACTTTTAGTTTTATTCTTTGCATTTCATATCCGTGAACAACCTGCCCGGCGATCTTCGCCCCCGATCTCAAGCAATCCCAGTCAAGTTCCAGTGTTCCTGTAAAAACCTTAAACACATTGTTAACTTGATTATACCCGTACCAATGAACACTTTTATGCAAACCTGTTTGCTATTGCTGACAGGTATGGCCATCAGCAGCACCCTGCTTGCCAACGATGGACATAAAACACCAACCATTTTTACTTCCCCACATTTTATTGCTTCATTAAAAAGGATCGATTCTGTAATTGCGGTTACTAACACCGTTACCGCCAAGGTATGCGCCTGCCAGATACTGAACCTGCGCTCCAACAACCACGATGTAAAGAATGCCGTGGTATTTGTTGAGAAAACCAATAGCGAGGGAAATGCCGATCTTGCTAAAGCTAAAACCCGGCTGGAGAAAGAGAAGCGGATGCTGTTGTTGTTATTCTATAATAAAATAGAAGTTATTGCCAGAACCACCGCGGCAACAGATTGCAGTACCCTATACCGGAAATTGAAGAAAACGTGGGATAACTTACTTATGTATGAAGTGTTGAATGCGGATGTAATAGTGAGATAGGAGATGGTTGACAAGTTAACTGGTTAACAGGTTAACTTGTCAACCAGTTAACTCAATACTGCTCTTTATCGTTAGGGAAATCTTTAGCCTTCACATCGTTCACATAATGTTTTACAGCGCCAACGATCTGCTCATACAGGTTCAGGTATTGCCGTAAAAAGCGAGGCTTAAATTCGGTATTAATGCCCAGCAGATCGTGCATTACCAGCACCTGGCCATCGCAATGCATGCCGGCGCCAATACCAATGGTTGGTATTACCAGCGATTCAGATACCTATTTGGCCAGTACAGCGGGGATCTTTTCCAGCACAACGCCAAAGCAGCCAGCATCCTCTAATAACTTCGCATCATTGCGCAGCTTATTGGCTTCGGCTTCTTCGCGTGCCCGTACCGTATAGGTACCAAACTTGTAAATTGATTGCGGTGTTAATCCTAAGTGACCCATTACCGGGATACCGGCCGCCACAATGCGTTTTACCGATTCCAGCACTTCTTCGCCACCTTCCAGTTTAACGGCGTGCGCGCCTGTTTCCTTCATAATGCGGATGGCGGATGCCAGCGCTTCTTTTGAATTGGCCTGATAAGTACCAAACGGCAGATCAACCACTACAAAACAACGGTTAATACCCCGGATAACCGAAGAGGCGTGATAGATCATTTGATCGAGCGTAATAGGCAACGTAGTTTCATGTCCTGCCATTACGTTGGACGCACTGTCGCCAACCAGTATTACATCAATACCGGCTTCATCAAAGATCCGGGCAAAGGAAAAGTCGTAGGCTGTTATCATGGAGATCTTTTCTCCAACAGTCTTCATTTTTTGTAACGTATGGGTCGTTATCTTTTTAACTTCTTTGTTAACGTGTACCGACATACCTGGGAGTTTTATGCTGTGTAAGTAAGGCGGGAGGGAATATGGCTCTGCATTAGAATAAAACACATTCATAATGCTCCTCGCAGGTGTTAGCGGAGCTAAGTTAGTATAAAATGGAGTTTAAGAAATAAAAATTGGAAAAGATTAAAATAAAAGCTTGGGAATGATACAGTTGCAGATTTATAAGTTATTGAGTTCGTTGGTTCTTTAGTTTGTTAGTTTGATAATAACTATGAACTCAAAAACTAAAGAACTAACAAACTATGAACTTAAAACCAATTTACCCTTCTCTTTCAATTCATCATACAAATGTTGAATAAGTCCGTCTGCCAACCCTATTTTAGGCACATATATTTCTTCAATACCGGCCCAGCGCATCACATTCACGTAAATGAACAGGGCAGGTACGATCACATCGGCGCGGTCTTCGCGCAATTTGTAAATGCGCATTCTGTCGGCAACGGAAAAACTGCTGAACTCCTTGTAATAATCCTTCAACAGTTGCACAGGTAGGGATTTGCCTTCTTTTCGTTTGGAAAGGGAAAATATTTTATTGATATTACCGCCACTGCCAATGGCCACCAGATCATGATAGGGCTTGGTTTCGCGTTTCACAAAATCCTTCATTTCACTCCACAAAAAATCGTCAACCTGGTTTTTCAGCAGCCGGATGGTGCCAATATTAAATGAACGTTTGAAAATAAGCCGGCTATTGGCAAAAAACATCAGTTCAGTGCTGCCGCCGCCCACATCTATATATAAGTAGGTGTGGTTTTTATCGAGGTTCTCTGCAATGTGATTTTCATAAATGAGCGAGGCTTCTGCATCGCCGGTGATCACTTCAATAGGAATGCCTGTTTCCTTTTTAACTCGTTCCAGAATCTCTATGGCGTTGGAAGCATCGCGCATGGCAGAAGTAGCGGCCGCCTTGCAATATTCAACCCCGTATGCATCCATTAACAGTTTATAGGCCTTGATGGTGTTCAGGATCATATCTTCCTTTTCCTTTGAGATCGCTTCTTTCTCAAATACATCAAATCCCAACCGCAAAGGCACCCTTACCAGGTTCACCTTTTGAAATTGAGGTCTTCTGTTATTGGAAATAATAACATCCGAGATCAGCAATCGTGCCGCATTACTACCGATATCTATGGCCGCCAGTTTCATGTGTCGTTTTATACCGCCGATTTTTCATCCACTGCTACTATTTCTGAAACCTCAGGATTGGATGAATCAGGTATTCCATTGCTTTTTTGATGTAAGTAATTATATATCTCCAACTGTGACCGCACTTTCTTGATCTTTCGGTCCCGCGCATACCGGTTACTTAATTCGTTGTCCAAAATTCTGGCTTTTACATTATCACTAAGTTGTATTTCCAGGATATTTTTCAACACTTTCTTAATATTCTCATCAAAGATAGGGCAGGTAGCCTCAACACGGTGATCAAGATTGCGAACCATCCAGTCGGCACTCGAAATATATGCCTTTTCACTACCATTATTATGAAAAATAAATACCCGGGCATGTTCAAGGTACTCGTCGATTATACTAAGAGCCCTTACGGGTTTTACGAATTTGGTGTTTTCTGAAAACATACAAAAGATCCCCCTGATGATGAGTTGCAATTCAACACCCGAGCGGGCAGCCTCATACAGTTTTTCAATAAGGACTTCATCGCTCAGCGAATTCATTTTTAAAATAATGCCGGCGGGTTTTCCTTCTTTGGCATTTTTTATTTCGCGGGCAATCAACTTCAGCAATTCTTTGCGCAGATCGACAGGGCAGGGGATAATGGTTTTGCATGCCTTCAGAAAATGCATGCCTTCCTTGGGTTTCTCCAGGAAGTTAAAAATGCGGTTCACATCGGCCATAATATGCCGGTCGCTCGTCAGCAAACAATGGTCACCATAAAAATTGGCCGTCTTCTCATTCAGGTTACCGGTGCTGATAAAACCGTAGTGAATGGTATGGTTAAGCACCCGCTTTTTAATCAAACAGACTTTGGCGTGTACCTTCATGTCAGGAATACCGATCAGCACTTTTACGCCTTCTTCCTCCAGGCGAATTTTCCAGTCCAGGTTGTTTTCCTCATCAAACCGGGCCCGCAGTTCCAGCATTACCGTTACCTGTTTGCCATTACGCACCGCATTGATAAGGGCGTTTACCACTTTTGAATTGGGGGCCAGCCGGTAGGCGGTTATTTTAATAGCCGTAACATCGGGGTCAATGGCCGCTTCACGCAGCAGTTCAATAACCGGGTTGAAGGAGTGGTAGGGGAAGTTTAACATGATGTCGGTATACAACACCACATCCGTTACCCGGTTCGTGCTTTTCAGCATGGGATGCATAAAAGGCTTTTTCCGGTGTCCCTTCTTTTCAAATACATCCGGAAAATCCATAAAATGCCTGAAGTTATGAATACGGCCGCCGGGGATCAGGCTGTCTTTTCGCGCCAGGTTCAGCTTGCGGATCAGGTAATCGAGCAAACCGGCATCCATTTGTTTGTCAAATACAAATCGCACCGGTTTACCCTTGCGCCGGTTGCGCACCCCCTTTTCAATTTTTTGAATAAGAGAGGTGGAAATGTCGCTGTCCATATCTATCTCGGCGTCCTTGGTTATTTTAAATACCCACGACTCAAACCGGTCGTACCCGAAGTAAGAGAAAATGCTTTTCAGGTTGAACCGGATCACATCTTCCAGTAAGATAATATGATGTTGCCCCTGGGGCGATGGCAATATTTTGAAGCGGCCAATGTTCTTGGCCGGAATTTCAATGATCGCGTATTTGCGTTTCAGGCTGCCGTCCTTGCGCGATAGCACCACCCCCAGATACAGCGATTTTTCCCGCAGATAAGGGAAATGCGGGATACTTTCCACCATCAGCGGAATGGTATTCATGCGCACATCTTCCTCAAAAAAGGTTTGAACAAATTTTTGTTGTTCTTTATTAAGGCCTTTGTCGGAGACCAGGAAGATCTTTTCTTTTTCCAGTTCTTTATTTATCCCTTCCCAGATCCGGTTGAACTGGCTTTGCTGGTCCAATACGATCTGTTGAATTTCGTCGAGGATCTTGTTGGGTGCAATCTCCATGTGCATGTTCTTTTTACCCACTTCGGTCATGCGTTTGAGGGTAGCCACGCGAACCCTGAAAAATTCATCGAGGTTATTGGAGAAGATGCCTAAAAATTTGACCCTTTCCCGTAAGGGTACGCTGGGGTCAGCCGCTTCCTGCAATACACGGGCATTAAAAGATAACCAACTAATATCCCTGGCTATGGTCTTGCGTTTCATCTGAGTGCTCATATTTGTATTGGCAGAATTCACCCTGTTTTCCATTTTAAGGTTTAAGAAATAGTTTTCATTTCTGTGCCCGGATCAGGCCTTCATACAATTGGGTATGAAGTTGTTCTGCCAAAGGTGAGAAGCCGTAAATTAAAATTAAATTAAGTAATTATTAAATCGTTTCTGTAAGAATACATTAAAAACATCGGCCATGCATGGGCTCAATATCAAGGCACCAACCCGGTTCCCACCCAATACAACCCCAAAAGAGGAGGGTGGCAGAATTTTAAATGCTGAGTTTTGCTGAAGAGAACCGAACTTTGGAGGTATTAATTCATCGACGGAGAGGCCGGAACAGCCAAAAAATGTGAATAACTACCCGTTTTGAGCTATTTTACACATTTCCAAGCCTATTATATCCACAGATGTTGAAAAGTTGGCAAAAAAAGTTTGGTATTAGTTTGTGGATTGCCTAGATTTTCCGACCTTCGCCGTCCTAAATTTTTATGCGTCATGTCAAGAGTATGTTTGGTGACAGGTAAAGTTCCCGTAACAGGACACAAAGTATCGCATTCCAATATTAAGAGCAAACGTAGGTTTTTACCGAATTTGCAAACGAAGCGTTTTTACCTGGCCGAGGAAGATAAATGGATCACCCTTAAGTTATCAACTGAAGGTATTCGTACTATTAACAAAAGAGGCTTATTGAACGTAGTAAAAGAACTGCGTGCAAGGGGTGAAAAAATCTAATTAACTTTTAAAGCGTTATAACAATGGCAAAGAAAGGTAACCGTGTTCAGGTAATACTGGAATGTACTGAGCACAAAAATAGCGGACTGCCTGGTACCAGCCGGTATATTTCAAACAAGAACAAAAAGAACACTCCGGAACGTCTGGAGCTGAAAAAATACAACCCGATCCTGAAAAAGGTAACGGTTCATAAAGAAATTAAGTAAGGTTGACAATTAGCAAATTTGCCGTTGTGCAATTGCTAAACGCAGCTTGTATTAATTTTGGAATTTGCTAATTATCACAATTTCAAACTAGAGTCATGGCAAAAGCAGCTTCAAAGAACGCGAAAACCAAAGATGCTAAAGCAGCCGCTGAAGCAAAGAACTGGACGAAAGTAATTCGTGCTGTACGCAGTGAGAAGACTGGTGCATATACTTTCAAAGAGAATATCGTACACAAAGACAAGGTTAAGGATTTCTTAGCCGGTAAATAATTTGGGTAAGTATGTATCTTATCAAAAGCTCCGATATATTGTCGGAGCTTTTTTGCATTTGTTGAAGTGGTCCGGCTGCAACTGCGGGATTTCTAAATGATGATTGGTTTCACGATTACATCGCTATCTTTATTCTTTAAAAATCAGGAAAATGAGTTTTCTCGGGAAGTTGTTTGGCAAAAAAGAAAAGGAATCACTCGATCAGGGGTTACAGAAAACCAAAGAGGGATTTCTATCAAAGATCACCAAAGCCATTGCCGGTAAAAGTACCGTAGACGAAGAGGTGCTCGATAACCTCGAAGACGCCCTGGTAAGCGCCGATGTGGGTATCGATACCACGGTTAAGATCATTGAACGAATAGAACAACGCGTATCGAAAGATAAATACCTCACTTTCAGGGAGTTCAACAAGTTGTTGCAGCAGGAAATTGAAGCCGTGCTGGTGGATGCAACGGAAAATAACAGCTACAATTTCAGTTCGCCCCTGCCCGCCAAACCATTCGTAATACTGGTAGTGGGCGTAAACGGGGTAGGCAAAACTACCACTATTGGCAAACTGGCCTATAACTTTAAAAAAGCCGGCAAATCGGTTTTACTGGGCGCCGCAGATACCTTCCGCGCCGCCGCGGTTGACCAGTTAACCATCTGGAGCGAACGCGTAGGCGTTCCCATCGTAAAACAGGCCATGGGTTCAGACCCTGCTTCTGTTGCCTTTGATACCGTGCAAAGCGGGTTGGCCAAAGGAGTAGAGGTGATCATCATTGACACCGCAGGCCGTTTGCACAACAAGGCCCACCTGATGGATGAACTGGGCAAAATTCGCCGGGTAGTTCAAAAACTGATCCCCGAAGCGCCCCATGAAGTAATGCTGGTGCTCGACGGTTCAACCGGACAAAACGCCCTGGAGCAGGCCAAACACTTTACCGCCACCACCGATGTAACGGCCCTTACCATTACCAAATTAGATGGAACCGCCAAGGGCGGGGTAGTGCTGGCCATCGCCAACCAGTTTAAAATACCGGTGAAGTTTATAGGCGTGGGCGAGAAAATGGAAGACCTGCTGGTATTTAATAAACATGAATTTGTAGATAGTTTGTTTAAGTTAACGAGTTAACAAGTTAACCAGGTAGAAGGAGGTTGATAGGGTTGATGGAGTTTATAGCGTTGATAGGGGTTTGCCGCGTCGCGGATCTTTGCCCTCTGCCTTCTGCCCTTTGCCTGCACCTTAAATAAATAAAAAAGCCCGGAATTTAAGTCCAGGCTTTTTTATTTAAATATGTTTCTCTTAGAAAGCAAACTTCACCCCTAAACCACCCCAAACGCCCACATAAGCACCGTGGAGCATTTCAATGTAAGGATTTACATCAAGGCTCAGGGCAATGGGAGCGTCTTTGATCTTATACTCCAATCCTAATATACCATCAACCCCAAATGAGGCATCGCCATCATGATAGTAATGGTGGTCATCGCGCCAGTAGCCATCGCTATACCAACCAATATGAGCCCCGGGCCCAACATACCATTTTAAACCCGGGGCGCTATGAATATCACCATGAAACTCATATAAGCCGGTAATGCGGAAACCATGGTCCCAGAAGTTTACAAGGCCTTCCAATGCCGCATCATCTTTAATAAAATGTTTGATAGTTAACGCGCCGGGCCAGA
>JAJKIL010000142.1 GCA_021154515.1 Niastella sp.
AGACAGGCCGCTGAAATCGGTAGCCATTGATACCGGCTTTAAAGACAAGAGCGCCTTAATAAAAGCCTTCAAAAATGAGTTTGGGCTAACACCCATCCAGTGGAAAAAAGATCACGAGAGCGATGTGTTAAAGAATTAAGGCTACTCTCCTTCTGGCATATACGGTCCACCGGTTTCGCCCCAACCCCATTTGGGCATGGGCTCGGCTTTTTGCATTGGGTTCTCTGTCAATTGAGAATTGATCACTGCTATGCGGCTGCCCCATTCCAGGTAACCCACAAATGCCGAACGGAATTCGGGATCGCTTTTAAGTCCCAGTTCGTCGGCAGTTTGCAACAGCAGGTGCACCCATCGCTGGCGTTTTTCTTCCGTAAGCATTTTACCAATATGCTTACCTATCATCTTTGCATGACTGCCACCTTCATGTGAATATAATTTTTCGCCACCAAACACTTCCGCTACAAAATGGGATACATGTTTTACATGCTCCGGCGACATGTTCCTGAATACTTCACCCAGCAGATCGTCTTTTAATACTTTATCATAAAAGCTTTTGAATAAGGCATCAAAGGTTTCCTGATCGCCTGCCCATTCGAATAAGGTTGGAACGTTTTTCATGTTTCGCTTTTCTGCAAGATACAGAAATAAAAAACCCCGACGTTACAGTCGGGGCCAAGTTTGCATCTTATGAAACAAACTCCCATTACAGAATCACCTTCTTCGCTTCATTCCATCCTGCGTTATCGTTGAGTTGCACAATATACATACCGGTAATATGGTTGTTCATGTTCATGGTTATCCGGTATGAAGCCTGTTGATTATCCTTTTGTCCAATCACATGGCCATTCATATCGATGATCCGTATAGTTACCTTGTTCTTTATTTCCTGGTTGAATTCAATGTTCACCGTATTACCGCTTGCATAGATCTTCGCAGCCTGGGTAGTTTCATTGCTGCGGATGGCTTTTATAGTTGAGTATTCGTATTTGCCATCTATATCTACCTGGCGAATGCGGTAGTAAGCAACAGCCGCAGTTATATTCTTATCGGTATAGCTGTATTGTGTTATATTATCTGAACTACCAGCGCCCAGCATGATCGCGATCACTGTCCAGGTACTGCCATCGAAACTGCGTTGCACTTCAAAATTTTTGTTGTTATGCTCCATGGCGGTGCTCCAGTTCAATACTACGTTGTTATTGCTTTTTGTTGCATAAAAGCTGTTAAACAAAACCGGCAGCGCGCTTAAATTAAAACCATGGGGCGAAACTCCTGAGATGCTGGCAGCAGTGCCGGGCCCTGATATTAATAATGCAGCATTTTGATCGTATTTTTTTACGCCGCCAATTGAGATCGTTTCGTTACTACGACTGGCGTTCCAGGCATTGATCGTTCCTGTTAATTCTACCACAGAGTTAGCGCTCAACCGCATTTTCTGTTGTAGCGTGAGGCCGCCAATTATTTTAATATATACATTGGCCAGGGTATCATTTTTATCAAATACCACAGATTTATTCAGAGGGATCACAATGGAATCGCCATTTTGGGGAATGCGGTTCGGGGTCCAGTTTGAAGCGTTAGACCAGTCGCCTGATGTAGCAGAAAATGTGATCATTGGTCTTGTTCCTGCAACAGCAGAAAAAGAGATGAAGAGGATTGCGATGATTGAGTAGATCTGTTTCATAAGGTAAACTTTTTTGTGTTTAAATGATTTCGCAGTATATATTTCCAACGGCATACCTGTTTTCCGGCACGGGGTGAAATGACCTGTTTTTTACCGGTGGCAATTCGCCGATACAGTTATAATCATCTCAAAAACAAGCGATTGAAAAAATACCTTAGTGATTAAATTAAATTCACTTACGTGGAAGTACGATTGAAAGCAGGCGGGAGAACCATCCCAAAGCGGGATTTTTCTATCTTATTTGGAAAAAAGTCCTTGTTTGGAGCCATGGGAAACGCCATTTATGCGCAGTTATGCACTAAAACGACGCACTTATGGGCTAAAACAACACACCTATCAACTTTCATTAGGCGCTATCAATGGTTTTACTATTTTTACGCGATTTTATACAATTAACTGTTAAACCCTGGATTGAGGATCTGATCATTCACCCCAGCTATTTCCCCTAGTAGCAATAGAAAATGAAACCTTTATCACTACCGTATTTACTTATTGTATGTATAATTACGTTTTGTTGTAATTATGCCCGGGCACAGAACCCAACGCTCCTATTGAGCAACAACCCTACAACCTGTCATGGTTCAGAAGGATCAATTACTTTTGGCGGCTTACTTCCCAATACCACCTATCAGGTAAGGTATTTTGAGAACGGTGTTCAAAAAGGCCCGGTTACTTTACTGTCAAATGTAACAGGACAGTTAACTATTCCCAATTTATCAATGGGCGCCTATCGCAATTTTACCTTCACCGGCGGGGGAACAACCCTGTCTTATGTTGCTGGTACTCCGCTGTCAGATCCGTTCCTGCCCCCACCTGTATTCAATTTCCTGCCTTCAACTATATGTCTGGGTGATCCGGCGCCGACGCTGCCAACCACTTCTGACAATGGTTATAGCGGAAGCTGGAGCCCGTCCACAGTAAGTAACACCCAAACCGGCACTTATACTTTTACGCCAACAATCACATGCGCCGATCCGGTTAGCATTACTATTACGGTGACCCCAAAAGCACCTGTAACATTCCCGTTTGGAACTGGCCGGGTATTATGCAATACCGGCCCGGTACCAACATTAACCAATACATCGATAGAGGGTATTACCGGTAGCTGGAGCCCGGCGGTTGTAGACCCTACCCGCTCCGGTACCTATGTATTTACACCCACCGTTCCACCACCAGGCTGCCTTACCGGCACCACTTTTACACTTACGGTGAACCCGCCCATAAAACCGTTGTTCTCATTTGGCAACAGCCAGTCTATTTGTACAGGCGGTGGCGTTCCTACCCTGCCTAATCAATCGCAAAATAACATTACCGGAAGTTGGAACCCGGCCGTGGTTGACCCCAATAATTCCGGCACCTATACATTTACGCCCGATCCCGGTCAGTGCGCTATACCTGTCAACTATGTATTGACCGTTAACCCTATTATTCCTCCTGTATTCAGCATTTTTCCCAATTCAAAAGATACCATTTGTAGTGGTGATCCGGCTCCGGTTTTACCCGCAGCCTCCGACATTGGACAAACCGGCACCTGGACGCCGGCAGTTGTTAGCAATACAAAAAGTGGAACGTATGTCTTTACAAGCACCAGCGATCCCTGCGCGCCACCAACAACAGTAACCGTAACAGTGAAGCCGATTATTACACCTGCATTTACCTTCGGGCCTTCTCAATCTGTTTGTATAAATATCAATCCACCGGTTTTACCCGGTGTTAGCAATAATGGCGTAAATGGAACCTGGAGCCCGGCCATTGTAGACAATCAAAATACAGGCACGTATACTTTTACGCCGGCAATAAAGCAGTGCGCTGTAGGCGCCACCTTTAATTACCAGGTGAACCCGATCCCATCTTTCGTTACTACAAAAAAAGATACGACGGTATTAGATGGCGATATATTGCCCTACTACGATTTCCCGGTAAACATTCCGGTCACCGGTATAAACTGGACCAATAATAACACCGACATTGGGCTGACAGCATCAGGTTCAGGCGTAGTGCCTTCGTTCACGGCAACCAATATGACCAATGATTCCATTACCGGCGTGGTTACTGCCACCCCGTATGTGAATGGTTGTATGGGCGCCGCCCAATCGTACAAAATAACCGTGAAGCCGCGTTATAAAGACATTTATGTACCTAATGTGTTTTCTCCCAATGGGGATGGCAAGAATGATCTTTTGTACGTGTACGGCAATTACATCGCTACGTTAGAGATGCACATCTTTAACCAGTGGGGGCAGAAAATGATAACCATAACCGATAAGAAACAGGGTTGGGACGGCAAGTTCAAAGGAAGCTTCCAGCCTGTGGGGGTTTATGTGTATGTATTAAGGGCTACAACTACAGACGGCAGGCAGTTGAACATGAAAGGCTCCATTACTCTTGTACGATAGATAACCAGATCACTGTAACGATACTTTACAATGAATAAAAAATTGATTATAAAAACCGTTTGGTGTACGGCCTGGTTGCTGCTGATAACTGTCAGTAGATCAGTTGCACAAACAGACCCGCACTTTACACAACAATATACATTTCCCATGTATTTGAACCCGGCGCTTACGGGCAGCGCCGATGGTGATTACCGGGCTTCGGCCATTTTCAGGAACCAATGGGGCAGCGTTACCAACCCTTATCGCACCATGGGCGTGTCATTCGATGCACGCACCAACAAGAATGTAGCCCTGGGCATTAACCTCCTGAATCAATCGGCTGGCGATGGAGGTTTTAATTACCTCACCTCTTCCTTTTCTTTTGCCTATACCGGGGTTAAGTTCGGACCTTCGTTAAACCATCATATTGTGATGGCTATGCAGGGTGGCATTATTAATCGCCGGGTGAACAAATCAAAATTCAGATGGGGCGATCAATGGGATCCTATTACCGGCTACAACCCTAATATGGCAACAACAGAAACGTTTGCCCAAACTTCTTCAACGGTGCTGGATATTGGCGCCGGGGTCATGTATTTTGATGGGGGGGCCGATAAAAAATTCAATCCGTTCGGCGGTTTTTCCATCTATCATCTTAACAAACCCAAAGACCCCATCATCAGCACCCAAAGTGCGGAGTTAAACACCATTCCAATGCGGTATTCCATTCATGGCGGGGTAAGTTATAATATATCAGATCGTACCCGTATTGTGCCGCACGTTATGTACATGCGCCAGGGCACGGCTTCTGAAACCATGGTTGGGGTGTATGGACAAATAAACGTAGATGCAGTTACTGATTTTATGATAGGTGGTTATTACCGCGGTAAAGACGCGGTAGCGCCGTATGTTGGTATTGATTATAAAAACTTTGTTATTGGCCTGAGCTATGACGTGAATAATTCAAAGCTCGGCTCTATGACGAAAAATGTAAACAGCTTTGAACTGAGCCTGTCTTACATTAAACGATCGGGCACAAGGAACGTTGTTGATTTTATTCGTTGTGCAAGACTTTAATTGATTACTATGCGAATGCTTTCATTTTTCAAGATAGTTTTTTTGGTTGCCTGTATCTGCTGGTTGCCCTGTCAGGCGCAGCAGGTAATAGTAACAAAAAATCCGCTGCAACTGGCCGATCAGTATTTTGCAGCCGGTGAATATTATACCGCTGCTTATTTATATGAGCAGGTGTTGAATCCGTCGGCGAACACCAAAAAAGACGACGTGTTCCCGGTGTATTCAAAAAGAGGTAAAACAGGCTACATCCTTCCTAAAAAGATCTCCCGCGAAGCCATTTTGTACAAACAGGCTGAAAGCTATCGACTGGCGCACTACTGGCTGCAAGCCGATTCAACTTACAAAAAATGTCCTGATTATATTGACGCATTATACTGGATGGCTATATGCGAACGCAGCCTTGGGTTATACGAAGAAGCTGCTGCCAACCTGCGTCAATACCTGGATGCTACCAATACCAATAAACAGCATGTGGATGCCGCCGAACAGGAATGGGCCACTTTAGAATACATCAAAAAACAACTGGCCCGGCCCGACACCGTGTTGGTACACATAAAAAAGCTTACTGTACCCGACAGTTATGAAAAGGGCACTTTTGCGGTTACCCCTTTACAGGGCAATCAATACCTGATAAGCAAAACCAAAACAGATTCTCCCATAGTAAAAGGGTATAATCCCAATAACAGCCACCTGTTTAAGGCGGTGTTGGAGAATGATAGTCTTACCCAGGTAACGCAACTTAAATTATCAGATGCCGGTCCATTAATAAACCAGGGCGCTGCCAACAGCAACGCCAATGGCAATTGCATTTATTTTACCCAATGGCAAAAAGGGAATGGCCGGATGGTATCGAACATCTATGTTACCAAACAGGTAAATGGAAGCTGGTCGGCCCCGCAATTAGTGAGCCGCATTAATACCAGTGGCTATAGTAGTAAACAACCCGTTTGCACCCCTGATGGCAAGTACCTGTATTTTTCATCAGATCGTCCGGGTGGTACAGGCGGTTTTGACATTTGGTATGCGCCGCTTAAAGAAGATGGCAGCGTTGGGGAACCGGAAAATGTCGGCCGAACAATCAATACCGAAGGTGATGAACAGGCGCCTTTTTACCACGCCAATAGCAAAACGCTGGTATTTGCTACCAATGGCCGTCCCGGCATGGGTGGTTTCGATCTGTTTTCTGCCCAGGGCAATACCATCACGTGGAGCACGCCGGTGAATATGGGCTACCCGGTTAACTCCTCGAGAGACGATATTTATTTCTATGCACCGGAGAAAAATGCCTTGTTGGGTGATGCCCTCATTGGTTCCGACAGAGGCAGCGGGTGTTGCCTGGAAACATACCGCATTAACAAACTACCCAAACACAACCGCATGACCGGCGTGGTGCTGGATAACAAAACCCATAAGCCCATAGGCGATGCCAATGTAGTACTTACAACGCCCGACGGTAAAACCACCCAAACCACCACCGACATAAACGGTAATTATATATTTGACAGTGTTGACAATTCATTCAACAACCAGCAACTGGTGGTTACCAAACAAAATTACCGCGATACCGCCGCAATTGTTACTATCACCAAAACAGACAACACCAACCTGCTCACCGATCGGCATTTTAATACAGATATCTTCATAGAGAAAAAGTTTGTGCTGAAACCGGAGAATGTTGTTACCGTTTACTTCGATTTCGATATGTATGATCTGAAGAAAGAAGCGGTACGTAAACTCGATTCCGTATACAACGTGCTTCTGGAGATACCTGGCGCCACCTTGCAGATCAGCGGTTATACCGATGGTAAGGGTAGCGATGCGTACAATGCAAAACTATCTGACCGTCGTGCACGCGCCTGTGCCGAATACTTTATACAGAAAGGGATTGCCGCAAGCCGCATCACCTTTGAATCATTCGGCGCCTGCTGTCCGCTTGAAATGGAGTTGATCAATGGCCTTGATAACCCCGATGGACGAAGCAAGAATCGAAGGGCGTTGATTAATATTACGAAGGAATAAGGCGCTTAAGCGGTACAATTTTGTACCGAGTTGATTACATATTTAACCCGTGTCATCCAATTTGGCGACAAGCTGTCGCCAAATTGGATTGCTTCGATTATAAAAGTGCGACAAGCTGTCGCACTTTTGCATTCCTCTACCCCTTCCGCAACCGCTTGCGCAACAAATGTCCCTTCCATAACCAAAAACCTGAAATAACCACCAACGGCATAATGATCCATTTTACCACCATGGCCTGGCGCGGCATGGTGGCTAATGGACCGTATATATAACCAAGAATGGGAACGCTCAGCACTATATGCAACCATCGGATTATCTTTCTTTCGGTTGATGCTTTCATAAATAAAGTTTTTGAGTTTGCTTCTAACCTAATAACTTATGAAGCAATGAACGTTTACTTATTTAAAGTAGAATCACTATGTAATCGATCACAACGTTCATTATAGTAATGCGTCCGGTATCTGTTCCAACCAAAACGCATACTCAAACCGGTAGAAGCAAAAAACAACACGATCACCAGGATGGCTGCTATCTTACTAAAAACACGGAGGGTTCTTCTTTGAGAAAAATTGCCGAAAATGGCGCCAATGATAAATACCATACTAGCTATAAAAAGCACGCGGAATAAAATGAATAACGGGAACATAAAATAGAATTTAAATTAAGAAATAGCGTTTCGACCCTTCGACTGCGCTCAGGGCGCTCAACGCTTTTTACCAACTCTTCGACTTCGCTCAGAGTCTGATACAAAGCTATACCTGTTGCATAGCCGTTCCCGGGGTGAGTAGAGGAAGAGGTAATATGTGTAGATGACCTTACTTATTGAGGGGAAGCACCGCTTCTACCGCTGCCCGGTAACTTTCACTGAGAGGTAATTCAACAGCGCCCAAACAAATGAGATCGCGTTTCACCGCGGTTACTTTATCGGCAGCAATGATGTAGGATTTATGGATGCGCACCAGCCGGTAAGGGAGTAATTTATCTTCCAGCGCCTTTAAACTCATTTTGGTGATCACCGGTTTGGTGGAAGTTGTTAAGTATATCTTCACATAATCTTTCATGCCTTCTATATACACGATCTCGTTGATATTGATCTTGACCTGGTTGTATTCTACATATACAAAAAAAGAAGCGGGCAGCTCTTTGAGAGTAGTTGTTTTTTGCTGTAGCCTGAACAATTCCTGCGCCTTGTTACAGGCTTTTAAAAAGCGTTCAAACGAAACCGGCTTTAACAGGTAGTCAACAGCAGCCAGCTCAAAACCTTCCCAGGCATGCTCTTTATACGCCGTCACAAAAATGATCATGGGTGGGTGTTGCAGCGATTGTACGAATTGAATGCCATCCAGTCCGGGCATTTGAATATCGAGGAATATAAGATCTACTTCTTCACGGTGTAACAGTTCAGTAGCTTCAATAGCGTTTTTACACCGGCCCACCAATTGTAAAAAGGGAACCCGGCTGATGTTATCAACCAGCAGGTCCAACACCCATTTTTCATCATCCACGGCAATACAACGCATCATAACAGTTTACAATTTAAATGAACTGAATAAATACCGTCCTTATTGTCAATGTTCAATTGGTAATTGTTCGCATACAACAACTCCAGCCGGTTTTTTACATTATTAAGGCCAATGCCTGAATGTTTGTCCTTCGACTGGTTGGCCGGGTTATAATTATTCACCACCCTAAAGTCGAGCTGTTGTTCTATTACGGTAAGAGTTATTTGTATAAACGGTTCCTTTACCATTCCAATGCCGTGCTTGAACGCATTCTCGATAAATGGCACCAGCAACATGGGCTCTATCATTCCTTCGGGATAATCGTTTTGAATGTTCAATGAAATGGCCACATCCTCCCCAAACCGCAATTGCTGCAGGGACACATAATTCTCTATTTGTTCTATTTCTTTGACAATAGCAATCTTTTCTTCATTGCTTTCATATAACATGTAGCGCAACAACTCCGACAACCGGATCAACGATGGCTCCAGCAGGTTCGATTGCAAACGAGCCAGGGACACCATATTGGTGAGCATATTAAATAAAAAATGCGGGCTCACCTGCGATCGTAATAATTTCAGCTCAGCATCGAGCCGTTGTGCCCGCGCTTCTTTTTCCATTCTTTCAAACCGAATACGGTCATACACCAGCCGGTAAATAATGCTGGCAAATAAAAAGGGCACTAATGGAAAAAAGATCAGTCGCCGGTTGAAGGTAGTGAACTGAAAACCCGGGTGCAGCAGCTGTAAAAAGAAAAC
Source organism: Niastella sp. (assembly GCA_021154515.1). Taxonomy (GTDB): domain Bacteria; phylum Bacteroidota; class Bacteroidia; order Chitinophagales; family Chitinophagaceae; genus Niastella. The sequence continues at coordinate 9,416 of JAJKIL010000142.1, forward strand.
CTTGGCAAAGCCCGAAAGACAAACGATAGCAATCAGACAGATAATATACAACCACCAGGTTCTTTTATTCAGCAGTTTGGGATACAGGTAAAATGCATTGAAATAAAATAGCCCGATGTGATAAAGCGTGGTCAATAAGTAAAAAGTAGCCGGCAACCCAAAGAACTCCTGGTCCCACAACATAATGCCGGGTACGCCTAACAGCAATATCCATACTGCTGCATGGATCCATTTGAGGGAAATAACCCGTTGTGCCGGTTTCATCCCTGAAATTAAGATTTTGGCTGACTGGAACCAAGGAGGAGTAGATAATCGGAGAAAATGAGTAGATGAAAAAAAATACAGGTCGCAACACTTTTTAGTTGGAGCTCCACATTAAAGCTCGGAGTGCAACGTATCGGCTACCAGTTGACGGGTTGTTGCCGTAAGGTCGGCCATATCCTGTAAGGAAATGATTTTATCGAGGTAAACTTCCTTGTTTACAGCAGTCATGATCTTTTTATGCATAGCTTCCTGTAGCATTTCAATGCGCTTTCTCGGCTCATATGAGCGGATATAAAAAAGAAGGGATTCCGTTTTATTCCAGCGTTCAACGATCTTGCCATAGAACAATTCTGCCACCTCGGGGTCGTGCGTCATCAAATGCTTTAAAAAATTAAGATCGTAGGAACGGATCTCGGTGGCGGTTAATGTTTTGCTGAATTCATTGAAGGGGGCATCGGGCAGGAAGGCCAGGTTGCCAAAAAACTCTCCTGGCGTTACGATCTCATACACGCATTCCTTTCCCTTGGGCGATAACCGGCCCAGTTTAACAGCACCGCTGATGATCTCGTAAATGTCGGTAAAACGCTGGGGCGCCCCGTACAACGAGGTTCCTTTTCTTAATGTATGAAAGGCACTCTTCTCTTTTACCCCCGGAATATTCTTTGATACGAGGTAGTTGTACAGGCCCATTTCTGCTACCTTAGACATACGCAATTTTACAGGGAAATTTGAACTTGTGCAAACCTGTGCAAAAAGATTTCAGCAAGGAGGTGACTGATAACAATTAATTAACATTATTTATATATAAAAGAGGGTCTGCAGCAGGCAATTAGCCTTCGGCATAGCAAATAGACTAGGGTTTTTAATTACTGTCTTTGTTACTGCACTCCATCTGCCGGCAGGGTTAAATCACTCATTCCTTAACGACTGCACCGGGTTTGCCCTGGCAGCTTTTACTGACTGCCAAGCTATCGTAAGCAAGGCAACACCCACCGTGATTAGGCCGGCTTCCAGAAATATAATTGGCCCAACGGAAACGCGGTAGGCAAAATCTTTCAACGATTCATTCATGGCCCAGGTAGAAAGCGGAACGGCAATAACGATCGCGATCAGTACAAGTTTGATAAAATCCTTCGACAGCAATACCACAATGCCGCTTACCGATGAACCCAGCACTTTGCGAACGCCTATTTCTTTCACCCGTTGCTGCGCCATAAAGGTAGACAGTCCCAATAAACCCAAACACGCTATACAAATGGCCAAGCAGGAGAAGAAAGTGAACAGTTGCCCGAAATGCTGATCGGCCTGGTATTGTGCGTTGAACGATTCATCCAGGAAATGATACATAAACGGACGCTGTGGCGCCATTTTATCCCAGGTTGTTCTTACATGAGCCAGGGTGGATGGAATATTATCGCCTTTGATAGCAACTGAAATGCGGCTCAGTGCATTAGGATATCCATAGCGTAAAGTGAGCGGTTCTACCGCCTGGTGCAGCGACCGGAAATTGAAATCTTTTACCACGCCAACGATGGTTCCCTTCCTGCCCCACTGGTCAAATTTTCTTCCTACGGCATCGGCAGGATTGGTATAACCATACAATTTTGCCGCCGCTTCATTAATGATCATACCCTGCGCACTATCGGTGAGGTGCGTACGGGAATAGGCGCGGCCTGCAATCAATGGAATATGATACAGAGGTATGAAGTCGAAATCTATTTCATAAATAAGCGGGATGCGAAAACCCATTTGTCCATCGGGCGTTTGAATTTGTGTACCTGCATTGGGCAGAAATTCACCGGGCACGGCACGGGAAGCCGCCACGGAAACAACGCCGGGTTGATCTGCAATGGCTTTTTTAATGGCTTCAATATTTTGCTGTACTTTGGAATCGTCTTCAAAGTTGATGATCAACATTTGATCTTTCTTAAAACCCAGATCGTGGCGGTTCAGGTATTTCAATTGGTTGAATACAATGATGGTGCCTGCAATGAGCGCTATAGATAAAGTGAATTGAAAAACAACCAGTGCCTTGCGCAACGATACGCTCCCGCTTGCCGGATTGAATTTTCCTTTTAATACCGAAATAGCCCTGAACCCAGATAAGAACCAAGCCGGGTAAATGCCCGCTCCTATGCCTACAACTACCGCAAAACCGGCCATCGCAATAAACAACCAGGGGTTAAAGAAATTTACATAGGCAATCTCTTTTCCCGATAGTCTTTCGATCAGTGCAATGCCTGGTTTTGCCAATACGATCGCAATAATAGCAGCGGCCAGTGATAACAATATAGATTCAAAAAGAAATTGCCACATGAGGCTTGTAGGCCGTACGCCCAGCACCTTGCGAACACCCACTTCTTTTGCTCTTTCCAGTGAACGGGCGGTAGACAAATTCATGAAATTGATACAGGCGATCAGCATAATGAAAATTGCGATGCACAAAAACAGGGATACATTCAGCAGACTGCCCGTTGGGCCTGGCTGGCGGATTGCCAAAGAATGCAGGTACGCATCGGTCATTTTTTCAAATTTGATCCCATACCCTTTATCATCCGGATTACGTCTTTTTACAAACTGATCTGCTTTTGCTTGCAGCGACTTTATATCAGTATTCTCTTTTAACAACAGGTACGTATAAAAATCAACATACCCCCACCAACCAAAGATCTCTTCCCTGAACTTGTGCATAGTTGTCATCGAGATGAGCCCGTTGAAAGTGAATTGCGAATTCGGTGGCACATCTTCCATAACACCGGTGACCATAAAGTTGGTCTGGTTATCTACCTGTAATGCCTGCCCTACAGGATTTTTATTACCGAAGAATTTCTGCGCCACTGATTTGGTTAGAACAATACTAAAAGGAGCGGTCAGGGCCGTATGCGGATCTCCATTGATCATTTTCCAGCTGAATACATCAAACGCGGTAGAGTCCATAAACAACAGGTTATCCTGTTGAACGCGTTTGTCGCCATTTTGAAGCAGCAAGCTGTTCGGGCTCATAAACTGCACTACCCGCTCAATTTCGGGAAAATCGGCCTGCAGGGCCGGCCCCAGGGGCGCACAGCCCCATACCTGGTAATCCTTCGGGGTAGCTGCCACTGGTTTTGTACCTGGCTCTACATTGCGAAAAGTTTGCACCACGCGGTATATTCTGTCGCGTTTGGTATGATATTGATCGTATGAATTTTCGTGGTACAGGTACACACTAATCAGCATGCAACAGGTCATTCCAATGGCCAGTCCGGCTACGTTTATTAACGTATAGAATTTTCTTTTCATCAAATTGCGCCAGGCGATCTGGAAGTAATGACGGAACATGGTGGGCAGATTTAGTACCGTAAATTTACAAGCCCTGTGCCATTCGCATTTTGCCTGTAAAACAGGGGGCATTGCAGTCCGCCAGTGTTCAAAACCGGGCGGTTGGTGTACGGTAATGATACAACCCATTGCATTGCGGAAACGGTCCGATGCAAACCAGCAACGGGTCTATTCAATAAACTGTGGGTATATTTGCATAATCAACAACATAACCACCCATGTACGAATTATTCTTCCAAAAATTCAATGAAAAAATAGCCCTTACCGCTGAGGAAGAAGCATTCATAAAACAATACCTTACTCCTAAAAAGCTGCGCCGCAAACAATACTTCCTGCAGGAAGGCGATGTGTGCAAAAGCATTTGCCTGGTAGAAAAAGGCGCCTTACGGGCCTATGTGCTCGATGAAACCGGTGATGAACACATAACAGCGTTTGCTCTCGAAGGCTGGACGCTGGGCGATCTGTACAGCTTTATCAAAGCAGAACCCGCTACCTGGAATATAGATGCCCTGGAAGATTGTGAACTCGTGCTCATCTCCAAACAGGCGCATGACGAGTTGATGCAAACAATGCCTAAATATGAAACCTATATCAGGATGTTGATGACCGATGCCTATATGGCGCTTCAGCGCAGAACGACCTATATGATAAGTCTGCCTCTGGAAGAACGCTACCTGGCATTTACCCAAATGTACCCTACCCTTTTTCAACGCGTGCCCCAGCATATGATCGCTTCTTTTATGGGCCTCTCAGCAGAAACCTTAAGCCGCGTGCGTAGCCGGATCAGTAACCGCAAATAAAAAACCGTTGACAAAAATCAACGATTCTCCTTGTCCAAAAGCAACACTATTTCTTGCCCATAAGCATTGGAGCCAGGCCTGACGCTACTGTAGTTTTGTGTCATCAAAATCAAACAATCATGAGCACAAAACAAACAATCGCCATTATAGGCGCCACCGGTAACATGGGTTCCGCCATCGCTAAATCTTTATCCAAGACCAACAACAGGTTATTACTTTTCGCCAGGCATTTTGACAAAGTGCAAGCCCTGGTGGAGGAAATAAAAAAAGGCAATGCCTCCGCCGAAGCAGAAGCTGTTGAATGTCCCACCAATGCATCGTGGGAAGCGGATATCATCATTCTGGCCCTGCCTTATGCGGATGAGAAAGAAATAGCCGCTAAAATAAAAGACGTAGCCAATCAAAAAATTCTTATCAGTATTTCCAACCCGTTGAATGAAACGTACAGCGCCCTGGTTACCGCCGCCGATACCAGCGCTGGGGAACAACTGCAGCAACTGTTGCCCAACTCAAAAGTTGTAAAGGCTTTCAATACCGTATTCGCTGCCGATTTTGCCAATACCATCATCGATGGCAAACAGGTTGACACGCTTATTGCCGGCAATGATACCCAGGCCCTGGAAACCGTTTCGGAATTAGCAAGATCCATTGATTTGAACCCATTGGTTGCGGGCGAATTACCCTGGAGCAGAACGCTGGAGAACATGGCGCTGCTGCTTATTCAGTTTACCATGAAATATAACTACAACTGGGTTGCCGGTTGGAAAGTATTACATAACTAATCATTCATACAACCACTTAAAAAGTAACACATGAAAAAGATAAGTTTTGCAATTGTTATAGTAGCTTTCCTCGTTGTAAGTCAGGGTTGTCAACAAAACCCGGCTACAGCTGTTAATTCAACGGTTAATATCGATAGCCTTAAAAAGATCGCATTGGATCTGGCAGCTGCTAACGATACCATTGCCAGTCACATCACCAAGTTCGACGAACTGGATTTTGATGTGTTCAGCAATCAAAAATGGGACCGCCTGAAAGAAAGCCATGCGCCGGACATAAAAGTATTCTGGCCCGATGGCCACATGGCCCAGGGCATTGACGTTCACATCGAGGACCTGAAGAAGCTTTTTGTACATGCGCCTGATACCCGTATTAAAGAACACCCTATAAAATTTGGTTCAGGCAATTATACATTGGTAACCGGCGTTTTTGAAGGTACTTTTACCAAACCCATGCCTATAGGTAATGGCAAGTTCATTCAACCAACCGGCAAGGCTTTTAAAATGCCAATGGCTACCGTTGGGATCTGGAAAAACGGCGTAATGATAGAAGAACATCTTTTTTGGGATAACCAAACCTATGCTAAACAAATAGGGTTGCAATAGATGGAAAGAAAACATTTCATACAAAACATTATAAAAGGAGCGATAGGTATGACAACACTTTCAGCATTTAACAATTTCACCAATGGTTTACCAGAACAGGAACAACTAATGCCGGTGTTGTTTGTGGGGCACGGTTCGCCCATGAACGGAATTGAGGATACGGAATTCAGTCGCCGATGGACGCAAATGGCTAAAGAGATCCCAACACCTGCAGCGGTGTTGGTGGTCTCAGCCCACTGGTTCACCAAAGGCACAAAAATAACAGCCATGGATTTCCCGCCAACGATCCACGATTTTGGTGGCTTTCCACAGGAATTGTTTGACGTGCAATACCCGGCTCCTGGTGATCCGGTGTTGGCAAAGGAAACAGCTTCCCTGATTACCAGTACGCAGGTTGAATTAAATCACGACTGGGGCCTTGACCATGGCACCTGGACCATCGTGCGTCATATGTATCCCGATGCAAAGATCCCGGTTTTACAACTGAGCATCGACTATTCTCAAGGACCACAATATCATTATGACCTGGCGAAAGAATTGTATAGCCTGCGCAGGAAAGGTGTATTGATCATTGGCAGTGGCAACATGGTGCATAACCTGAGAATGGTGGCCTGGGATAAACTGAACGAAGAAAATTATGGGTACGACTGGGCAATAAACCTCAACGACAAATTCAAATCATTGATCCTGGATGGCAATCATAAACCTTTGATCAATTTTAGTGAGCTGGGCAGAGATGCGCAGCTGGCCATTCCTACGCCCGAACACTATCTGCCATTGTTGTACACGCTGGGTTTAAAAGGATCAAAAGACAATGTGTCTTTTTTCAACGACAAAGCGGTTGGCGGTTCATTGACTATGACTTCGGTTAAATTGGGTTAATTAGTATGCCTGCGGGCCATTCCCTGCGCTATCACGCTTACAGAGATCAATTGCAGGGCATGGTACAGCATAATAGGCAATAACAATATACCAATGAGCGGACTGTTCATAAAGATCACTTTTGCCATTACAGTACCATGGATCAGTGATTTCTTGGAACCGCAGAAAGTAGCCGTGATCCTGTCTTCCCGGTTGAAATGAAGAAGGCGGGCGATATTATTCGTAATAAAATACACCAGGAAGAACAACGCCAGTACACAGGCGCCCAGGATAAATAACTCACCTATACCCAGGTTGCTGAACATATGTTTATGGAACGAATCGCTGAAGGCGGTATACACGATGGATAGAATAACAATTTGATCGAAGTACTTTAATTGCTTGTTGTATTTTTCTGCAATCTGTCCTAACCGGGTTGGGTTCAACAACAAACCTGCTACCACGGGCAACAATATTTGCAACAACAGTTTGGTGACCACATCGCTCATGTCGAGATGATTTTGTTGACCGCCTGTTACAACCGCCATCCAGGCCGGCGTAATAAAAATACCTATGAGGCTTGAAATGCTGGCATTGAAAATAGCAGCCGGGATATTGCCATTGGCAATAGAAACCATCACTACAGAGGAGGAAACGGTGGAAGGCAATGCTGCCAGAAAAAAACAACCCAGCCATAATACCTGGGTATGTCCGTGATCGAGCCAGGGGCGAAGCAACAGCAGTAATACAGGGAACAGGATAAATGTTCCTGTCTGTACCAGGATATGCAAACGCCAGTTGCTCAACCCCGCTATCAGTTTCTTCCGGTTTAGTTTCAACCCATAAAAGAAAAAGATAAATGAAATACCCAGGTTGGCCAATGATGATATGGAAAACGGCCCCTTTGCAATACCCGGACCGGGAAATTGCGAGGCCAGTATAATCATTCCGATGAGCGATAGTATAAACCAATCCAGGCCAAATCGCGCCAATAGCTTTGCCACTTTATTTGCCATATTAGCTGCAAGATACAACCGGAAGTTTATCTGCTACTCCACCGCCTTTAATTCAATCACCACGCTGCTCCTGCTGGCTTTTACATCAGGATTGAACCCAACGGTCATTAAAAATTTACCGGTGTAGGTTTTATCAGTGTTGCGTAAGTGGTGGTGTATATTTCTTTCCCTCGGTAATTGATTTCCAGTTGTCGGTACGGAAAGGCGCTGCTGGCAAACGGGCTGTATTAAACAGATTGGCCTTGCTGTCATCATCGGCCCAGGCATATCGCACTGCTACGGGTGTAGTTACTTCCGGTGCAGTTACATTAACTGTCGCACCTGCAATGGTTGCTTTGGCCGGATAAAAATGCTGATTGGCGCCGGCTACTTCAAATCCGATCACTTCATTGTTGGAAGCCGTTAATCCCTTTTCGGTGTTTGTAAATTGTATGGTAACATGGTTGCCTTTTATCTGCATGCTTTTGTATACCGGTCCTGAAGCAACCGTTTTCATTCCATAGGTATGTTGTAATGCCAGTAAGGCCAGGCGTTTGCCTACATCCTGTTTATTATGGGGATGAATATCGCCGGGGTCACCTAGATCGATCGTAACAGCCATGCCTGTATTCGGCAATGCAGTGGCCATGGCTTGCGCCTCGCGCAACTCCGCCCAACTGCTGCCCTTGTTGCTATTGCCATTGGCATTATTATAACTGGTGAGCTGCACAAAATAAAAAGGCATGGCAGGTTGTTTCCAGCGTATGCGCCAGTCGTTAATAAGCAGCGGCATAGCCTTGCGGTATTCGTAGGCGCGACTGGCGTTATTTTCGCCCTGGTACCAGATGGCGCCTTTAACGGCCAGTTTTACAATAGGACTGATCATGCCATTGTATAACACGCTGGGGTAATCATTGGGGCCAATACCGGTGCTTGTTTGCATAGATTCAATGCGGAACTTCCACTGACCGGCTAACGTTATTTTCTTTCCATCGATCGTCAGCACACAATCTTCTGTTTCTCCATATATCCCGCCGCCGCCACCGGTGTCATCCACACGTACGGCGATCACGTTCTTTCCTTTCTTTAATAGAGAACCGGCGACGTTGTACACCCGCTTTACATTATAGCCCTGTATCGCACCTACTTGTACGCCGTTTACGTATGTAACGTCATTATCGTCGATCATGGCCAACTGCAACACGGCTGGTTTCCCTGCATCGGCTTCATCGATATTTATTTCTTTTCTATACCAGATAACGCCATCGAACCTGGGCCCCGGCAACTGGCTCTCCCATAATTCCGGCACATTCATATTGCGCCATTGACTATCATCCAGCTCAACCGATTGCCATTGTTTGATGGTTGCGGTATCTATATTATTCAACTGCATCGACGCCAGGTAGGCCTGCATTTGCCGGTCCTTCATGGCGGTCATATCGGCCGTACTTTTTTCGGGGGTTATTGCCGTCAGCCATTTATAATAAGGTTCGCTTTCGAAACCTTTGCGGCTGATCCAGCTTTCTATATCGGTGCCGCCCCAGGTAGAGTTAATCAACCCAATGGGAACATGCAGTTGTTGATGCAGCGCTCTTCCAAAAAAGTAACCTACTGCCGAAAAAGGTGGAATGCTTTGCGGATTACAGGTCTGCCAGGCACCGCTTTTCACCTCATCGGCAGGTTTACCCTGTATGTTTTTTTCTACGGTAAATAACCGGATAGATGGATAATTAGCTGCTGCAATTTCCTGGTCGGCATTCACTACCTGCGACCAACCCTTCACCGGCATTTCCATATTCGACTGACCGGAACATACCCAAAGATCGCCCATGAGGATGCCATGCAGCGTGATGGTTATTTTTCCTTTTACCTGTAAGTCATAGGGACCACCCACCTGTTCTGGCGCCAGTACAGTTTCCCAGTTTCCATTGGCATCGGCCTTTACTGATCTTTGTTGCTGATGAAATTGCACCGTTATGGCTTCAGCCGGAGCGGCCCATCCCCATACTCTTAGTGGCGCATTCCGTTGCAGCACCATGCTATCGCCGAATATTTTTGGCAGCCGTACTTGTGCTTTTGTGCTGGCTACTAGCGTGAGCAGTAAAAAAAATGCCATCGTTTTTTTCATGATATTTTCATTTATTGGCAGACGGCAGAAGGCAGACGGCAGAAAATTGATAGGCAGTGGTCAGTGGTGAAAACTCCATTAACTCCATCAACCCGTTAACTTGTCAACTTGTTAACTCGTCAACTGATCAACTAGTTAACTGATCAACTGGTCAACCCCCTACCTCCACTTCCTTAACCACACCATCTATCATCACCTTCGCTCGTTGTTTCGCAGGCGAATATAATTTATAACTACCAACCTTCCCCTCTTTCCAGCTAAAATCTTCTGTTCGTCGCATATAGTTTTACTGTATGTTAAAAGGAATTAAATGAAAAAGCCCCGATTGATCGGGGCCATTTTCTATCCATGCTCTGACTTTTATTGTTGATCCCATTTACCGGTGAGTGTCACCTTCATATCGCTATTCGCCACTTCCATTTCCAGGGGGAAAATAATTTTATAATCGTCCATATTTACTTTACACGTACCTATGAGCCCGGTTGAATCGCCCCAGAGTTGTACATAACAGGGCTGGCGGTATAATTTCAATTTGAATGACGGATCTACCATCATGGTGGCTGGCAACGGCAGGTTGGCCGGATAGCCTGATGTTATGCCGATCACTTTTTGCGAATCAGCTCCATCGAGAAATTTTACCCGCAACAACTCCTGCTGATACTGCAACGGTCGGTGCGCCAACAGGGTCACTGATCTTAATTTAAAGTCCTGCCCTTTTTTGTTGCAACTGGTCAATACCATCACCAGCGCTATTGTCGCTATTATATATTTCATGCTTTTCATTTTACTTTATGCCGGTGACAATCTGCGCGACCGCAAATAAACCACCGTTTTATTGAGTGAAGGGAAGATGGCTATCAGCAACAGCACCGCTACCAGCATCAGCGCCATCCATTCATAATAATCCATGGCGAAGCGTATTTGTCCCTGTTTGTTCACAGCATCAACCAGTAATTTACTACCACCTTTCACTGCTTGTTGGTGCGCCATGCCATAGTGTAATAACTTACCGGTACGGGCAGTCAATCCGTGTAAAGCGGCAGGATCTACTTTGGTAAGATGGTCCTGGAATGCGTTATAGTGCCGGCTCTTGCTGTACAACTCACAATAATTGATCAATGCGGCGCTTACACAAAAACCCAGGTAACCAGTTGCCAGACAAATAGAAGAAGCCGAAGGACCCATGCCAACCGGCACTGATGATACGGCATATACAATGGTAGGCGCCATGATCATGCCTACGCCCAGCCCTTGCATAAACAACGGCAGGTAAAAATTATTTTCATTGGCTTCGCTGTTGAAAAGAAACCACATGGTGACATGGAAAGCCAGCAACAACAGGAAACCAGGGATCCACATAAAGCGAATGTTCTTTTTCTGCAGGATCATAGCGCAGGAAATAATAACCCCGATTATCAGCCCGATCAGGTTCATGGTATTCACATAACTCACATGTATCGGATCTAACCGCAAAATGGCGCCGAAAAAATTATTGATGATATTGATCGCAAAGCGGCAGATGAAAAGTATAAACAGCAGGAAGATACTCATCCTGAAATTCTGAAACGAGAAAGTACCGGGATGCACATAGGGGCGTTTCATACTTTTTACCCGCAACACATACAACAGGGTGGCGCCCGGCATTGCTATTACACTACAACGAATACGCGGATCTTCCAGCCAGTAGTATTCCTGTCCGTAAATGCACACATAGGCAAGCAATACCAGCATCAGTCCCCAGTAAACAAAGCTCTGCCAGTCGAGCTTATAAAGCGGGAACCGAACATTCAACCGCACATTGTTCATGCTGATCAGGATCGCACACAAACAAGGGAGGTAGGAGAATAATGCTACTTTATATACAATGTTGAAATTAAAAGCATCGATCAGATCGGCAGTAACCAGGTTATTGAATGGCAGGATGCAGATCAGCATGCCAAAGAAAACCGAAAAACTGATCTCGCGGGCCCGCTCCGTATGCAGCCGGGTAAACATCAGCGATAACGACAGGTTCACGGTACTGCTAAACAACATGCCCTGAAAAAAGCGCAGGGGAAACAGGAGATACAATTCATCTGTATGATAACAGATCACCGTGGCAGCTATTTCCAGGATGGTAAATACGACAAAATACTCCTTTGCCGCCAAAAAGGTAAAGAACCGGCGTTCGAGGCTATAAAACGCTACATAACCCGCATAGAACAGTCCTACGGCAAATTGTATATCCGCAGGTTCGCTGCCATAAAACCCCGCTGCTGCATTGATATTGGCAAAGGGCAGAAAAAACAAAACCATCGTGGGGAGAATCAGTGAGAACAGGATGATCTTTATCGCCCAGCCCGGCACCCATTGCTTAAAAATGGGAATACCACTAACCATGGTGTTGTTTTTTGGGCGAATACACGTTTACATTCATACCTACTTTCAATACATCTATCTCTTTGCGATCGCCATCAACGCGAATCCGCACCGGTACCCGTTGTACAATTTTTACATAGTTGCCTGTTGAGTTATCGGGTGGCAACAAAGAAAAGCTGGAGCCGGTGGCAGGCGATAAGGAAATAATGGTGCCTTTAAATTCTTTATTGGGAAACGCATCGGCCAGGATCTTTACCGTATCACCAATGTGCATTTGTTCTATCTGGGTTTCTTTAAAGTTCGCTACCACCCATTTGTCTGTTTCGTTGTTTACTATAAAAGCCAGCACCTCTCCTGCATCTATCATCTGCCCTACTTCCACGGTGCGGCGGCCCATTCTTCCATCATAGGAAGCGGTGATCACAGTATAGTCTACATCGAGTTTATTGCGCGCCAGTAATGCTTTAAGGCGGGTAATTTCAGCCATTACCACCGATTTTTCTGCGCGGATAGCTGAGATCTTCGACACCGCAGCGTTAAAAGATTCCTGCGAGGTTTGGTAATCGCTGGTGCTTATATCGAGTGCGGCCTGCATATCTTCCAGCTTTTGTTTGGTGGCCGATTCCTCTTTGTACAAGGCGGTATACCGTTCGTAATCGAGTTTTTGTTTCAACACTTTTGCTTCGTTGGCCTTTATCTGCGCTTTTACTGCATCGGCATTCCGTTCCAAAGTATAGATATTACTTTCCAGCACTTGCAACTGGGCTTCCGATTTTTGAATAGCAGCGGCTGTTTGCGCCACCTGCAATTTATACTCGCGGTTATCTATAATAAGTAAGGTATCTCCTTTTTTAACCGGTTGGTTCTCCTCGAATTTTACGGCAACAATAAAACCACCGGCCCTCGAGATAACAGGGTTTACATATTCCTGTACCTGCGCGTCGTTGGTTTGTTCAAATTTATAATAGCCATACAAAGTAACGCCTCCCCAGATAGCCAATCCCAGAATGGTGAGCACAGCTATCCAGCCTGTAATTTTTGTAATGATGCGGTCGGTGACCGTATACTTCTTTTTCATCTTTAAAGAACTCCGATTGTATTTTGTAGTAAGTAGAATTTATCCTGCGCCATAATGCGTGCGGCGGCCAGTTCAAAACGGGTGCGCAATAATTGAACATCGGCATCGAGCAGGTCGGTGATCAGCACCGTTTGTTTAAAGTAATTATTCTTAATGATGCGGGCATTTTCTTCGGCCTGGGCGACGTTGTCTGTTGCTACCTGTATTTGCACCAGCGATTCTTTGTAACGCAAATAAGCTTCCCATACCTGCTGGCGCACTTTATCTTCCGTATCCTGATGCATCACTTCTTCTTTCTCCAATTCCAGCTTTGCCGCTCTTACTTTGTGTGTATTATGATAAAGAGCCGATACAGGCATGGAAACTTTAATACCCGTTACGCCTAATGAGTACCAGGCGGGGTTGTAGGGGAATAAAAAGATCTGTGGATTGGCATAATAAAACTCGCCATACATCCCTACTTTGGGCATTACATTAGATTTCACCCTTTTCAGGTTTGTTTTACTAAGCTCCGTTTGTTCTTCTGAAATATGATAGCTAAAAGAATGTTCAAGCGCTGTCGCCAGGTATTTGTTGTAATCATCCTGCGCTACGGCGCCCGGCTCAAAAACCGTTGGTTGAATGACCAGGTTATCCGGTTCGCCTATAATGATATTCAGCTTTTGCGTACCAATAAGAATATCATTTTCTATAGTGACCAACGTCATTTTACGTTTCGAGAGGTCCAGCTCAACACGCAGCACATCGCTTTTGAGCACGGTGCCATTTTTCTGCAGGGCTTTTATCTCTTTTAATTGCTTTTCCTGGTCGGCAATATCGCTGGTGATGAGGTCGCGAAAAATGAGGGATCGCTGCAGATCGAGGTACAGCGTGCTCGTTTTATACCGGATGTTTGATTTGGTTTCTTCATTTCTGATCTGTGCAATCCGTTGTAACAGCTTGTTTTCTTCCAGTTGAAGATTTAATTTATTGCCATTATAAATGTTCAGATAGAAATCTGTACCAAACCGGTATAAGGTATGTATAACCTCGTGTTGTTGGGTGACGGGCGCAAAAATGCCTTTCCCGTAAATGGCCAGGTTGGAGGCTTTTTCAGCACTACCGGTTACGCCTACTTCCGGAAGCCGTTCAAGGCGGGTATCTTTTACTTCTTCCTCCGCCATGTTCAGCGATTTTTTAGTGATCTCAATCTGGCGGCTATGCGCCTCTGCTTTTTGCCAGGCTTCCTCCAAACTCATGTGAAGGGTATCTGTTGGTTGTTGTGCTACGGCTGCGTACCGGGCCAAAAGCACGCTTGCGATTATCAGACGCTTATAGTAATACATAATTCGGACGCAAAATTATAGGGCGAACCGCATTGTCATTTCACCTAAGTAGCCATTCTTTTCTTTATTCCGGCCAAAGTATTAATTTTGCATTTTTACCGGAAATTGTAATACTGTATGGGTCTTATTGCGGCATTGCCTGATATTGACAAACAAAGAGATGCTGTGTTCGTGATGCATGAAAAATCGGAGAAACTCATTCCCATGCACAAACACACAAAAGGTCAATTGAGTTATGTAGAGGGTGGACTGGCTTATATTACCACTGAAACCCAAACCTATGTAGTGCCCGCCCGGCATTATTTCTGGATCCCTAAAGGAATGATCCATGAACTGGAAGTAGGCTCATCTGCTACCGTACTGCGGTCACTATATTTTTATGCTACAGACGATCACGCCAATGAATTCTATACAAAACTGGGTATTTATCCGGCCAGTGAGCTATTGATCCAAATGATCAATTATACAGAGCGGTGGGATGGCCGTCATGTTAATCATAAAGAGGAAAATTTCGAATTCCTGATCGCTTTAAAAAAAATGCTACCCACACTTAATAAAGTATCACTCCCTATTATGCTGCCCAAAACCAATCATGAGGGCATGCAACGGATCATTCAATATTTGGAAAAAAATGTGGGGAACAGATTGGTACTGGCAGATGTAAGCAAACACTTCGCGATGAGTGAACGTTCGTTGTCGCGGTTGTTTCAATCAACCTTGCAAATGAGTTTTTTGCAGTACGTAAAAACATTAAGGATGATCACGGCCATTGAATTGATCCTGCAAACCAGTAAACCTATTTCTGACATCGCTTATTCAGTGGGCTATTCGGCAGTTGGTCCTTTCAGTGATGCCTTCTATGATTTTACTTTATCGCGGCCTTCTGATTTCCGGAAGAATTGAAAAAGAGTTATTTACCGGTGATGACGATCGCATTGGCCACTTCCCGTTCGCCTGCATGGTCCCATTTTTTATTATCAGATGGATAGTTCACCACACCCGCATCCGGTTGTCCTTTTATATACATGGTAGAGGAACCACCGCCGTCGAGGTTGATGGCATCGCGGCAGCCCAGCCATTTCATAAGATGTTGTAATTCGGGAATGCTCATCCCGGCGGCTTCTTTGGCGCGACCGTCTACAACCAGGAGAACAATGGTACCATCGGCCTTCTCACCCATGGCCGTACGTGGATGCCGGTCGTTACAGAATTTATCATTGGGAATAGGCAGTTCAATCCCATTCATAATCATTAAAGGTCCGGTTGATAGAACATCATGAGCCTTAATGCTGTTTTCTGACTGCAGGTTCAACGAATCGCCTTTTACAATAAAGAAATCGCTTCCATTGATGGCTATTGAGCCCTGGTTATTTCTTTTCCTTACAGGTTCCTTACCAGCCATGTTGGGAGCGATCAGGGAATCATGCTCCCGCAAATACACTTCCGAACGGTTATGGTCCAGCTTCGATGGTTCCAGTTTTGGTACGCCCTTCAGATCGGGCCGGTAATCAGGATCGGCGCCGCGCATTTTAAAGAAAGACCCATTGATGGCCGCCAGTGCATGTGCCTTCAGCCCCAGTTGCGAAGTTTTCTCCAGCGAATCAGAATGTATAATATGCAATTGCACGTTCCTGTTACCAGGCGACACTTCAATTATATTTATCTGCTGATTGGCGTTGAACAACTCATTATTTTCAATGTGGGTCGATTTCCAGTATACGCCTTTTGCCAGTTTTTTATTTGCCCAGCTGGCTTTCACTACGCGCAGTGAATCAGCTTGTGCATGTGCTATAACGCCCGTTAATAATAAGCCGGCAATTATGGAAAGTCCTTTGATCACAGGAAAATGTTTTAAGTGATCGCAAGATAATTCACAAATTAATTGCTATTTAGAATTGCAGGTTTTTGCGTTATTAAAATTACACCAGCACCGTTCCACCATCGATGATAAATGTTTGTCCGGTAGCAAACTGTTGCTGCATTAAGAATATAAATGTCTGGGCAATTTCTTCCGCTTCCCCTACCCGTTTTACCAGCAACGAATTACCAACACCGTTATATAGATTATTCCGGTCAGCCTCACTCATACTGTTCCATAAATTGGTTTTTATTACGCCGGGCATTACCACATTCACACGAATGGGCGCCAGCTCAACGGCCATAGCTCGGCCAAATGCTTCCATGGCGCCACAAATGCTGGCCCCTAATGACCAACCTGCACCCGGGCGTTGACTGGCAATGCCACTGGTCAAGCCAATAGAGCCGCCTTTCCGGATCTTATCGGCGCCATACTTGATGGCTGCCAATACACTCCAGAACCGAAGCGTGAAAAACTCTTTGGCGTTGCTGATGTCCATCTCGTTTATATTAATCAACCGAAGGTTTTCACCAGCTGTGTATACCAAATGATCGAACTCACCGCTTTGCGCAAAAAACGCTTTGATGTTTTCTTCCTTACGCAAATCGATTGCATAGCCCTGGCTCCCGGCAGGCAGTTCCTTCAATGCTTTATCAATATTTTGTTGGTTACCTGAAACGATCATTACCGAGGCGCCTGCATTGGCCGCAGCTTTGGCCGTGGCAAGGCCCAGCCCTGAACTACCACCTAAAATAACCACCTGTTTACCTGCCAGTGTTTGTGTTGCTGTATCCATTGTTTACTGTTTTATGGATACAAAGTTCCCAACACCGGCGGGCGCAGGATTTACCAAATGGTAAAAAAAATGTTAGCGGAGGTTTTTGCGGATGCGACTTAACGATTGTTGTGTAATGCCTAAATAAGAAGCGACATCACTCAGGGGAACGCGCAAAGCTACGTCTGATTGGCGGGTAATAAATTTCTTGTAGCGGGTGGTGGCATCTTCGCCCATGTAGGCATTCCTGAGTTGAATTTTATCTAACAGCGTTTGTTGGGAAATACTCCCGATCAATTCTGAAAGCCAGGGCAGCTTCTTATACAAAGCCAACAATTTGCTTTTTGAGAAAACAAGCAGCTCGGTATCACAGGCAGCTACAATGCTTTCATGGGCAGGCACATTCTTAAGAAAGCTGTTGAGGATGGTGCAGAACTGGTTTTCTTTCAGAAAGAACTGGGTAACGGAGTTTCCTTTTTCATTGGTGGTAGTGATCTTCAACACCCCCTGGGCAATAAAAAAATATTCCCGGGCTTTATCGCCCATATGCAACAACACTTCACCGGCTTTTACCGATCGCGGCTGCAGGTGTTCCCTGATAAGCGCCTGTTCGGTGTCTGCCACGCTTCGAAATAATTGCAAAAAACGAAGTAAAGGAAGTGCCGGATCGTTGCTCATGTAATTGGGATCATGGCAAATGAAGCTATTAAATAAAAAAGCCACCCCGATGTGATCGGGATGGCTTCTAATAACTTTTGAAAGATATTACCATCTGTTATTGCGGCCACCGCCACCAGAGTTGCCACGACCACCGCCACCGAAAGAGTTACGGTTGTCGCTCTTTGGTCTGGCTTCTGATACAGATAAAGATCTTCCTTCAATTGGTTTTCCTTCCAGTTCTTTAATGGCTTTTCTAGCTTCCTCGTCTGAAGGCATTTCCACAAATCCAAATCCACGTGATCTGCCGGTTTCTCTGTCATTAATCACTTTAGCCGAACTAACCTGACCATATTGAGAAAATAATTTCAGTAAATCATCATCATTTACCTGAAAACCCAGGTTTGAAACATACAAATTCATACAAAAAATTAAAATGTTGAAAATAAATGAGCCACAACAAAAAGTAGAAAAAATGACATTTTACAAGGGAAAACATGCAAAGATCGTTTCAAATACTTGATCCTGTTAGTCTCAATTACTATAAAGATAAACCTTTAATTCCATTTGGCCAACTAATACCTATCCGCTCCTTATACATATTTGTAACAGACGGCATTTATGTTCATGCCTGCGCCCACTGATGCAAAAAGTATAACATCGCCCTGGTTCAAATGCTGATCTTCTATTTCACCTTTCCGTACCAGGTCGTACAACGTAGGAATGGTGGCTACTGAACTGTTGCCTAACCATTGAATACACATGGGCATAATAAATTCAGGCGCCTCTTCTATACCATAAAGTCCGTACAATGCTTTAACTATTGCCTCATCCATTTTCTCATTGGCCTGGTGGATAAATATTTTTTTTATTTCTTTAATAGATACCCCACTTTTATCAATACAAGCCTTCATTGCAGCAGGTACATACTTTAAAGCATACTCATATACTTTCCGGCCCTTCATTTTAATAAAGCGGGTATCAGAACCCGTTTCAGGCGCATAAGAAGTATTAAAATTAATAAAATTCAGTTCTTCCATGCTGTCTGACCGGGTACAGGTACCCAATATACCTCCTGAAAGTGCTGTTTCTTTATTCTCAATAATACAGGCGCCCGCGCCGTCTGAAAAGATCATACTATCCCTGTCATGCACATCTATTACCCTCGACAATGTTTCCGTCCCGATCACCAAACAGGTGCCGGCCATACCTGATTTAATATAAGAATAGCCTTGTATTAAACCCTGCAACCAGCCGGGGCAACCAAATAAAATATCGTATGGGACGCAGGATGAGTTACGAATTCCCAACAGATTTTTAACCCGTGAAGCCAGGGAGGGTACCGTATCGGATTGTATGGTGTGGGGTTGAATATCACCATAATTATGCGCTACAATGATCTGGTCGATCTGTTCAGCATCAATGCCGGCATCTGCTATTGCCGATTTTGCGGCTTGCGCTGCCATTTTCGAGGCGTTGAACTCTTCTGGTGCATATCGTCTTTCCCTGATACCAGTGATCGCACGAAATTTCTCAATTACGTCGGGCATTGGTACGTTGATGGGAAGGTTATTTTCAGTGTAGAACTTTCCCGGAACGAAATCGCTATTTTTTTTAATAACAGGAGGAATATAACATCCGGTTCCGGTAATAACAACATTTGACATATTTTCCAAAACCTCCTTAAATTAAAGTACCGACAACTTTGTCATTTCTGAACCACTGAAGATCCTGGCAAGATTCAGGTCTTTTGACTTACTGTAATTTTCCAGGTTCGATTCTCCTACAATACGCCAGAAGTTTTTCGACTTTAGATCGCTGTAATCACCTTTGGTGATAAATATTCCAACTACTGGTTTTCTCGTTTTAAAACTCACTTTTACAGGGGTTTCATTAATAGCGTTCTTTTCGAGGAATTTTTCAATTTGTTCGGTGGTCATATTTAAAATATTTGAATGAAAAGTGTTTTATACACTTATCATGCTTACATCTTACCTTCACAAATTTTGAACAGGAATTCAATCAAGATAGGTGCAAGGAGAAAAATAAGTTATGCAAAGGTAACCTTTATTCCTCAACAATGTACACACCCTATATATTAAGCTAACTCGTTCATTATATGCTAATTAGGCATATATTTGCAAATATTTGTTAAAATTCATCCAATGAAAATTGACTTCCGTCAGGTGGTATTTACCGCC
The DNA here is from genome assembly GCA_021154515.1 of Niastella sp. GTDB lineage: Bacteria > Bacteroidota > Bacteroidia > Chitinophagales > Chitinophagaceae > Niastella. Next base: position 29,422 of record JAJKIL010000142.1, read on the forward strand.
ACTGTTTTACTCTTATTTTCTTCCTGTGCCCGTAAAATAACCGAAACAGGCAGGGGTTCTTATTATGCCGACAAGTTTGAAGGCCGCCCTACCGCCAGCGGTGAAAAGTTCAACCAGGGTAAAATGACCGCCGCGCATCGCACCCTCCCTTTCGGCACCAAAGTAAAAGTAACCAACGTAGCCAATGGCCGTTCTGTAACCGTTACGGTTAATGACCGCGGGCCTTTTGCCGCCGGCCGCATCATCGACGTTTCAAAAAAAGCGGCGAACAAACTGGGCATGGTCGATGCAGGCGTTGCAAATGTGAAGATCAGTTATAAACGTAAAAAGAAATAGGCCCCTTCCCTGCCTCCCCTATTGATTATAAATATTGATCGCCTTTTGTACATGACCAGGAGCCGTGAATAGGGTGATCATGGCGCCAACCATAATTACCGGACCAGCAATTATCAACGGCGATACAGAACTTTTGCCAGGCCGGGTTGGTTGAATGGGCTGGCCGGGCCGGCCTGGCAGGGTTGGCTGAGTTGGATTAAGTTTGCCGGAATTTTTGCTTAAAGATTGAGCGCCTCCAATTACAGTCATCAAAAAACCAACAACACCCGCTGTACACCCTACCACCCATGTTGATCTGTAAGCTTCTAATTGCCGCATACTGGCCGCATTGTCTGCCATGGCATCTTTCAGACTTTTGTAATTCAATTCCTGCATCTCGCCATCAAGGCCTTTTCTAATAAATAAGTCGCTGCCTTTATGAAAGCCGGACGTGTCGGAATACGTAAACTCTCTGGAATAAACGAACAGCCGGGGTCCGCCCTTCTCAATGCGATAAGTTTCCACCGGGCCTTTCATTCTAATGTATTCTCCGGTGCGGCTTCTATACCGCGCTACCTCACTCATAGGGATCTTTTTGTTGTAATCGAGCTGCAGGTATTCCCCCTCATTCAGGGAATATCTTACCGAAAGTTTTTTGCTGTATAAAACGGTGCTGTCTTTTAATTCCACGTACCAGGAAGTGTCGCGGGATTGTCTGGAAGTTAACTGGCCGTAGCCGTAAGATTCATATGCAAGAAAAATAATGAGTAAAATTATTTTATTCATATGAGCAGGTTTAATGATAAGATAGTAAATGGTAAATGCACTACTAAATTATCAGCAATCTCTGCAACAGGAAAGTTAAAGCGCAGTTATACGCCGGATATTAGGAAACCGTTAAGGCTTTCTCCGCCGCCCGCTTCTGTTGTACCAGCAACCCGTGTAACACTTCTGTAGACAACCCATGCAGCGTAAGCCGGAATGCCGCAGACGTTGTTGGCAATGGCACCATGGGATGTTTGTTGTTCAACGCAACCAGTTTCTCCGGACAGTCCAATATGGTAGCAGCGTATAAGCCAATCACTTCATCCAGCTGCAGTGAATTGGAAGCGCGCCAGAAATCATTATCTGTTAAAAAGAACTGGTATACCGGGGTGAAGATCTCAATAGCATTGGCCAGGTCAAGGCAGTTGGTCCATTTGTCACGGAAAGGTGCAAAAGGAAAATTGTCATCGATGGTGATGGCGTTAAAATTAGGTTGATCCACCTTTTGAATGGTTACCCCTTTTTTAGCCATGGCGTTATTCAGGTTGATGATGAAATTGTACAAATTCAGGTCGTGCTGCAGGAACAGGTTATCCTTAACCGCATTCAGATCCATGGGTTTTAACGGGTGCATGGGAATATCATCGATATGATGCACATTGTCTTTTATAAACCGCAACACTTCCGAACCCAGCACGAAATGGCGAAGAATGAGGTAGTTGGCCTCCGGGGTAATAAAATATTTCATGCCGAGGTACAGGCTCCTGTGCAGCATCTTCGGCGCATTGATCACATTCGGCATAATGGCCTTGAATACCTGTAGTAACATAATGCACAGCCTTGCAAACACCCGTACAAAAGGATACAGGAACTGTTTTGTTTTGCGGCTGCTATCGTACAGGAAAGCCGCTTTGGCATCGGGACTGAACGGAATGCTTTTATCGAGGAACAGGGCATGCCAGTGACTCGGGTCCCTGGGATTGTTTTCCAGTTGCTCAAAGTATTCGCGTTTATGTAACATAGAAATTGGTTTTAGTAATTACCCAGCTCCTGTAATTGCATGGCATACAGGCGGGCAGTTATTTTTGCGGTTTTAACAATTCTGGCGGCTATGGCTTCCTGTAACAGGTCAGATTGGATGGCCTTTTCAAAACGTTCAAAATGGTTATCGTTGGCATCGCTTGTTTCGTGATAAATAAAGAACGAAACCTGGTCATCCTGCAATTGCAATTGTTCCTGAATAGCGCGACCCCATTTACCTGCCAGCCTGTTGCCCAGTCCTTCTATAATAAACATCCCACCGAGCAGATCAAAGGGGTTGGGTTGACTGGCCTTATGAAACATAAAGGCGCTCAATGCTTCGCTGCCGATATTCTTTTCACCCTGGCGTAATTCCTCGTAAGTACCGCCACAGGCAAGATAATTCTTTTCCAGGATCTGGTAATCGCGGTGCTCATCGCGGGAATGCGTGATAAAAGCAGAGCGGATATCAAAATATTCAATGGTAATATTCGAGGCGGCGCGGGCAATCCATTGCGAACCGTCAATTACCTGTTGCCGCAGGTTCACCAGTAATAATTTATAATCTTCCATACTGAGCGACCCATTATAGATCTTTTGTACAACAGGCACCTGACGCAAAGAGGATTCAAAATCAACCCAAACAGAAGTGAGTTGTCGTACCAGCCATTCCTGTACAGGCATGCCGCTGGTGCGGATCACAGGCGCTTCAATTGCATCATTGGTATGAATAGAAAGCGCAGGCGCAGCCGATGTTGGCGCTACCACGGTCAACTGCATAAAGGAAGTAATGAAACGGCCGCTCTCCGGCACCATACACAACAACTTTTGTCCGGCTTGTAGTTTGCCGGAATACAACAGTTCTTCCAGCATGAGAAAGATAGAAGCGGCGCCTACGTTGCCCCTGGTATGCAGGTTGGTAAACCATTTTTCTGGTGGAATGGCACAGCCGCCTTTTTGCAACAGGTCTACGATCTGTGGCCGGAAGTATTCTGAAGAATAGTGACACAGCAACCAATCCAACTGGTTGGGGTCAACGCGTCCTTCATCAATTAAATTAAAGAAATGCTGAACACCCAGATGTACAATGTTGTGAACAATTTTCAGGTCCTGCTTCAGGTTGATAGCCGCATCATTATCGGCCTCGCTGAAAGAGCTATAATCTATCCAACTGGCTTTCCCATTGTTTTTATTCTTACCTGCGTACATGCACACATCATATAGATGGGCATGTGAGCGCAGATCGATCCAATCTATTTGTAAACTAAACTGGTGACGCGCAGGTTGGTTTTCCAGCAACAGCGCCCCTGCGCCATCAGACAGCATCCAGCGCAAAAAATCTGTTTCCAGGTCCAACTGGTTCTTTTCCTTCACCATTGTCTGCTGTTCAAAACGCTGCGCTTTAAACATGCGACTGGGCAATTCGCCGGCACAGGCAACGGCTTTATCGGCCTCGCCGGTTCTCATATGCAGCCAGGCGTTTTTTATGGCCATCATCCCGGCAGCGCATACGCTTTGGTGACTGGCAATTTCGCATTGCTCCAGTTGCGCATCGGCATGCACCATGCTGGCAAAACCAGGCACGGGCAGATCACCCTGGGTGGTAGCGGCCGACAAAAATCCGATCTCTTTTTTGGCGACACCAGCTTTTTGTAAACAACTTTGAATAGCAGCCGCCGTCATGCCACTTACGGTATGGGTAGTTTGCTGATTTTTATCGATAGCGTAATAGCGGGAGGTAATTCCATTCTGCCTGAGCATGTTTTGTTTGGTGCGGGAAGGTTTGCCAAACAGGTAGCCAAGGTATTCTTCCACTTCATCATTAGAAACGGGCGCGCCGGGCAAATACGCGCCGGCAGCCGTAATGTAAACGGGGTTTAGGGAACTCATATGTCAAAATTAGTTTATTGCCGCTGCAGTTATGCTATTTATGCAGGGGGAATTAAAGAATATACCCACATAAGTCGCTAAAATGCAGATACGTTACTTAAACAAATGTTAAGTAGAAACAAAAAAAAAGCCCCCGACTGAATTGTCGGGGGCTTTTTTTTTGTTTATAAATTATGAGTTACTCAAATGGCCGGATATGCTCGCTGTGTTTTTTCAAATTCCAGGTAAACAAACCACCGCAATCGGATAATTTGGTGCACCGGCTACATTCCGGTAAATAACTTTGCTTCCAGTCGGAGATCGACTTCCTCGCATATTTCCATAACTGTTCGGGCAACACGCACAGCTGCGTATTGTAAATAGACACATGCATTCCCTGCCCTGCCAAAAATTCTACCGCTTCACCCAACTCATTCATATAATCATGCGGATCTATCCATAACTTTTCAATATTGTGCGGAGTATAACCAACGTATTCCAATCCCATGAAAGTCACGTGTTCGGCAAACGGCAGGTTCTTATAAATATACCGTGCGAGCCTTGTAAGCCGGGGAATTGATTGTTGATGCAATACCACCCTGATCTCGATCCGTTGATTATGCCGGGCCAGGTTATGCAATCCTACAATGGTTTGATTAAAAGCATCGCAGGCCTGTACAATATAATCATGCACCTGGTAATAATCTGAATAAACCGGAATGCCCAGCATCAGGCGGTCGTATTCCAGTGCACCAAGCCGCTCAGCCATGGCTGGCCACGCAAAGGAGCGACCGTTTGTAAGCAGGTGAATTTCCGTATCTGGTAAATTGTGTTTTATGTTTCCGAGCATTTGGAAAAAAAGTTCTCCCATTAAGGTAGGTTCACCGCCGGAAATACATAGTTCAGGACAGTCTTTAGGGATCATCGGGATCGCCTTCTCATAAATGCTATACAGCGTGGGAATATCATTCCTGTTCCTCGGTGGCTGCGAGCACATGAGGCAGTTGCTGTTACACCTTTCCGTTGCAAGAATGGTATTATGAAAAGAATTAACGCGGTAGAGTGTCTTAATATTCCCATCATTCCCAACGGCTACCAGGTCACCTTCAAACAAATGGTCTAGTGAAGGCACTTTATAAACCGCAGGATAGCCATTCAATTTGCCATCCTGGTTAGAAGAAGTGAGTATACAATTAAAACGGTCTGCGTTGATGTCTTGCAGTTGTTCATCACAAATGAGGATGGCATTGTTGTCTCTTGTATGCGGGTCTCTGGTGACACGGCCAACAATAAAATCCTGGATGTTTAGCGAAGTGCCTTTTGTACGTAGTAACATATTAAAGAACAGGTTTTACCCAACTTTCAAAAATGGTTTTAATTTTTTTATCACTGTCCATCAGCTCTATCAGGTAACGGATGATCTCCATATTACGCTGACAAAACGTACTGGTTGGCCGGTACCCGATCATGTCGCCCTTGGTGGCATGGTGATGAACCGGATCGGCGCCACAATACGACTGAAAAGCGCAGTCGGAACAGCCAGGCAAACTTTCATTAGTGCCGGCAGCAACTATCTGGCGGGCTTTTTCTCCATACAATAAGTTTTCATAGCTATCTGTATCCAGGTGGCCCAGTTGAAAAGTATAATCCTTCATTTCAGCCAGCATACGGCTTTCATCACTGGCAAAAACAGCCCCATCGTAGTTAAATACGATCACATTGGTAATGGAA
>JAJKIL010000143.1 GCA_021154515.1 Niastella sp.
AGTGCAGGTGATTGACGAAGGATATCCCCTGTACAATGATCCAGGTCCAGTACGGTTATTCCCTCCGCTTGTTTACTACGGGTAATAAGGACCTTTAACCCCGAGGAGTCAATAATGTTACGTACGCGATGCGGCGGATACTCCGGATCAATGGGTATATAAGCGGCGCCAGTGGCGAGTACTCCCAAGATGGAAGGTACAAGCATTTCTTCGCGCTCCAGCATGATCCCTACCCCTTCACCGGGCTTCACGCCGGCTACTGTTTCCAGGTAGGATGCCATGCGTGAAGATATCTCCTGCAATTCGCGGTAAGAGATGCTTTTTCCTCCGGTGATAATAGCCGTTTTTTCAGGCGTTCTGTCAGCCTGGTTATTGAACAGGGTCAGGACGGTCTCATCAAGAGCATATCCTGTCTTCGTTGCATTGAATTCATTCGTCAGCCAGTTTTCTTCCTCATCAGATAAAAGAGAAACCGATGCGGCTTTTCGATTGGGGTTTGACAATATCTCTTCCGTAAGCTTTACGAGTCGTTTGCCGAAGGAGGCCGCAAAATCGTCACTGATAATATTGTCCATATAAGACAATTCAAAGATCAGTTCCTCCCCGAAAAATACCGTAGCCACCAGGGGTATACCGGCGTTGCCATATACGGACTTTATCTTGATATTGAAGGTAGACAGGCTCTTTATCAACTGTTCGCCCAGGGGATAATTCTCGATGACGATCAGGCAGTCAAACAGATCATCGGAAACCTTCAACCCAAGCATGTTTTTGATGCCGGCATAAGAAGTGCTAGTCAGTTGATTCCGCACCAGCAGTTCCTCATTCAGTGCGGAGACAACTTCCAGTAAAGTCTTATCTCCGGACGCTGTTATTCTCAGGGGGATCGTATTGATGAAATTTCCCATCACCCGGTCATGCCCCCGGATAGCTGCGCTCCTGTCTGAGACCGTGGTACCGAAAACGATATCGGGCATATTACCATACTGCTGTAATAACAATCCATAGGCAGCATAAATGATCGTTGCCTTAGTAACCTTATGGGTGCTGGCAAATGCCTCCAGACGCTCTTTTGGCGCCTGAAACTCCATCCTTTTAATAGCAAATGGTTCGCTGCTGCCATGCCGTTCAGGGAATAAGGAAGTGATCTCATAATCTTTTAAATATTCCCTCCAATACCCGCTGTCTTCTTCTGCAGCTTCATTTCTTTTAACAGCCTGCCGGATCATCTTATAGGACGGTTTATCAACAATATCCACTTCCTGGTTGCTGGTGAGTTGGCTGTAAGCTGAGAAAAGCTCTTCCAGCATGATGGCAGTGCTCCATCCGTCGTATAAAATATGATGATGCGACAGGACAATAATATAGGAAGCCGGAGCAGTTCTGATGATAGCCATACGAACAGGCAGTTGGGTGAGGTCAAACCGTTCCTGCTGATCTTTATTGATAAAATCCTCTACCATCGCGGCGCTCTCCGTTCTGTCATAAGCCGAATAATCATGCACCAGGATGGCTGCCGGGCATTGCTTTAAAACGATCTGGATGGGCCGGCTCACTTCATTCCAGCGGAAAACAGATCGTAGCGATTCGTTTTTCGATTGGACTATCCGAAACGCTTCTATAAACACCTCTGTCTGAAGTGTTCCCTCAAACAAAAGGGCCAACTGAACATTATACAGATTTCCGGTCACTTCATTCAGGTGATGAAATAACATACCCTTTTGAATCATATTCAATTCGAAAATGTCCTGGACATTCTCTTTGTCTAACTGTTCATTCATAAACTAATGGAGTTCTTTATCGTTGGGACCTCACTTAAACAGTGCGTCCAATTCCTGCTGATTGATGTCGATTTCGAAATCAGATGGCGTAAAATGTAAACTGGTTTCATTTTGTAAATGAGTCAGGAGAGCATGTATCTTTTTCAGAAAGGTTTCCCTTATCCACTCTATGGTAGACTCTTTATATGCCTTCGTGTTGTATTTAATATCAACATATAGCACCTCACTTATGATCATAAGATTAAATTCGAGTTTTGCCGTTATCTTATTCCGGCTGTCTGCATCACTGCCGCTGGATTCTGTGCTATATGAAAAAAGATCGTTGTTTAATTCACTGTCGAACTGACCGAGATAATTGAATCTGATTGCTGTAATAGAAACATCCTGTGCTTTCGTTCTGTTCCCAGGTGCCAGGTATTTCCAGATCCCGTATCCTATACCATGCGCAGGCGTGTTACGGATCTGCTCTTTTACGGCTTTTATCAGTTCGCCCGGATTGCCTTCCGGACAGCTTAATTCTACCGGGTACATGCCGGTGAACCAACCAATGGTCCGGGATGTATCTACGGTATCGAGGTATCTGCCATGGTTTTCCAACTCGATGATAAACCTGGCCATACCCGTCCATTCCTTTAGCATCCCGGCGAGCGCCGCATTCAACAGGATCAGGATATCCGTATTATATGCCTGGTGCGCACCTTTCAACAAGAAACCGGTCGTTTCCTTATTCAGACTTCCTTTGACAATACCTATGTTTATCATCCGCCAATCGTGGGTCCTGAAATCCGTGGGGATGTCAAATTCACTATTTTCTATTTTATTCCAGTAAGGCTGTTCGGCCAATACGGCCGGCGTTCCTGCATATTCAACCAGCCTCTTTTCCCATTCGATGGATGAGGCCGTTTTTGATGGCAGGCGTACTGGCGCCCCTCTTTCGATGGCGTGGTAAACGGCATACAGATCCTCCAGCAGGATGCGCCATGAAATGCCGTCCATTACCAGGTGGTGAGCAGTTATCAGTAATTTTCCGAACAGGGAGGAATTTTCTTTTATAAGGGCTGCTTTAAGTAAAAGGCCATTCCTGATATCAAAGCTGCTTTTAACCCGATGACAAACTGTAACAAGGTCCTCCTCCAATTCACCAATAATAAAAGCATCGTCCAGGTGGTTGTTATTATACCAGAGCTTTCTTTTTTCAGGATCATAATTCAACCTTAGCCCATCATGATGCCTGACTATATTTTTAAAAGCCAACTGGAGCCACTCCCTGTTTATTGGCCGGTTCAGCGTTAATAGTACAGATTGATTATAGTAATCAGGGTTGTCAAAATTCCGGGTAATGAACCAGGCTTCTATCGGCAACAGGCTTCTTTCGCCCTGCACGAGTCCCTGTTCATACGTGTTGCCTTTCGCTGTCATCTTTGCATGCAAGCCTATTGATCGAATGACCTGGTAGGTTAATATATCTTTTGCACTTATTGATATACCGTGATCGGTCAGTCGAAAGGAGATCTGAACGGCCTTGATAGAATCGCCGCCCAGTTCAAAAAAATTATCATCGACATGTAAGTCAGTCAGCCCGAGGACTTCCTCCCACACGTTCAAACAAATTGCTTCTATTTCGCTAACGGGCAGCTCGCGATTACTCTTCTCTTTGCCCTCGGGCTCAGGTAACGCGTTGTAATCTATTTTTCCATTCCGGGTTAAAGGGATCCGTTCGATCCGGGTAAAATGCACGGGGATCATATAATAAGGCAACCTGTCTGCCAGGTAGTCCCTCAATGCGGACTCGGTTAATTTCCCGGTGCTGATATAAAAGGCAGATACAAGCTGCTTGCTGTTGGAGTTTACTCTCACCATTACAATGGATGCCGTAATTCCGGGAAAGCCGTTCAATGCATTTTCTATTTCGGTAAGTTCTATGCGGTAGCCGTTTATTTTCATCTGCTGGTCCGAACGACCGATATATTCAATGACCCCGTTCGGCAGCCATTTGGCAATGTCTCCGGTTTTGTACATTTTCTCTCCTTTCCGAAAAGGATCGGGTATGAATTTCTCTGCTGTCATGGATTCATTGAACAGGTACGCTCTTGCCAGTCCGTTACCGGCTATATGTATTTCGCCATGCACGCCAGCGGGTACCGGTTGCAGGTATTTATCCAGCACATAGATTCGGGTATTGGCAGCAGGCACTCCAATAGGAACTGCGCGCTGCATTTCCAGCGGGCTGAACAGGTGGATCATACAACCTACGGTAGCCTCGGTAGGCCCGTATTCATTATATATCGCAACATTTCCATTAAATGCGTTATATATCTCCAGGGCCAGTGCCGTCTCCAGTTTTTCACCTCCTACGATGATGGTATTTATCCTGCTGCCGGGAAGAAAGGCCGCGACCTTACTTTGCAGGAGTATTTTGAGATGGGATGGTGTCGCTTTAATTATATCGACCATGTTGTCTGTAACAACCAGTTCGATCAACGAACCCGGCGCCTCCTCTTTATAAATAATTATACTGTTTCCTGTCACCAGGGGCACAAAGATCGAAGTAACCGTGAGATCGAATGATATGGATGTATATAAGGGGAAATCGCCTTTCTCCTTTTTAAGATAGCTTTTCGCTGCCCAATGAATATAATTGACCAATGAACGATGTTCGATCACGACTCCTTTAGGCAGGCCGGTGGTACCGGAAGTATATATAACATAGGCAGCGTCTTGTGAATTAGCCGGCAGCTGCACTATTAACCCTGATGCAGGGGTTACATCCAGCTTGTCGACATTGATGATCTCAGGCACTGCAAGCGACCCAATGCCTGAACCCTGGCCTGCTGCTACCGCAAGACCGGTAGTGCCGTCTCCTGCCAATAGGATGCTGCAGCGGCTGTTGTCGATCAGTAATTTGATCCGCCCCACTGGAAGGTCAGTCTCGATCGGCAGATAAGCGCCACCGGCTTTTAACACGGCAAGCATGGAGACGATCATCGCCGGAGATCTGAACAACAGTATTGCGACGATGCTTCCCGGACCAATCCCTTTTTGTTTAAGTATATCTGCCAGGTGGTTGGCCCGCTCCTGTAATTGCTGATAGCTGATCTTTTCAGGGCCGTCTACTATGGCGATATTATCCGGAGTCCGTTTTACCTGTTCATCAAACAACTGATGAATTGTCTTATCGGCAGGATAAGGTGCGTCGGTGGCATTAAACGCATGGATGTACTCTTCATATTCTTTATCGGAAATCAGCGACAGCTGCGAGACCGGACTATTGGGGTGCTCAGTTGCCTGCTGCATGAGTACTTCAAAATGCCTTGCCATGGCAGCAATGGTTTCCTCTTTGAAAAGAGCGCTGGCGTATTCAAAAGCGAATGTCAGCGTATGCGCTTCTTCAAAGATTTCGAGCGACAGATCAAACTTTGAGAAACCGGGATCAAAGGGATAGCTGGAAACCGTTAGGCTGCCAGGTGTTTCTACTGCTGGAAAACCCATATTCTGATACACAAACATGGTGTCGAAAACCGGGTTCCTGCCTACATCCCGTTTCTGCTGCACAGCTTGTATTACATGATCAAAGGGATAATCCTGGTGAGCAAATGCTTCCGCTATGGTATTTTTTTTATCGCTGAGCAATTGCGCAAATGTCTGATCGCCTGTTGTGGTGCTTCTGATGGCCAGATTATTCACGAACATGCCCAGTACCTGTCGCACATCAGGATGTCTTCTGCCTGCAACGGGAATACCGATAATAAGATCCTGCTGGCCGGTATATTTATAAAGAAGAATATTATACAATGTAAAGAGCAACACATGAAGTGAGCATTCATGGCGGGTAGCGAGTTGCCGTAATTTTTCAAGCAGTGCCTTATCTGGTTCAAATGTTAATTTTCTTCCCCCTGCATCAAAAATAAGGGGACGTTGAAAATCAGCAGGCAATTCCAGTACCGGCAACTCGCCCTGCAATTGCTGCATCCAGTATGCTTCCTGCTTTTTTATTCGTTCTGATTGAAGGTGTTCCTTTTCTGATGCTGCGTAATCTTTATATTGAACCGGAAGCGGCGATAATGCAATACCCCTGTACAGCAGGAACAATTCCCTGATGAAATGAGCTACCGAGATACCATCAGCAATGAGATGGTGAAAATCCAGGAACAGGATATACTCATTGTGTCCCTTTTCTATAAGGTTGGCTCTGAATAACGGTGCGGTTGCTACATTAAACGGACGGACCAGCTGTTTAAGCAGGTCTTTCAGATCCACATCGCGGTATTCGGTACGGGCCAGTGTAAACAGGAATTTATCCGACACAAGAGCGGGTTCCAGCACATGGAATGCCGGTTCTACGGAAGCGGGAAATATGGTTCGGAGTGAATCGTGCCGAATGATCAATTGTTGTATACAGCTTTCCAGCAGCGCAGGATCTATTTCACCTGTTATTTTAATGGCAACGGGAATATTATAGGCGGTGGACGATGGATTCGTCTGCTGGAAATAATAAAGTCTTTTTTGAGTTGCGGATAGCGGATAACGATCTGCCTTGTCAGCGACAGGTATGGGTATATATTCCTGCTTTCTCAGGGCTGATATGGAAGCGGCCAATTGCCGGATAGTGGGTATGCTGTAAATAGTTTCAACAGGTAGATCCACCTGAAATTCTTTTAATACCAGCATGGTCATTTCGGCGGCTCTCAGCGAGTTGCCCCCAATAGAAAAAAAATGCTGATCGATGCCGATCTCCATGGTCTTCAGAATAATTTTCCAGATTTCAAGGAGTCTTTGTTCATACTCCGGTTCGGGAATGCTGTGCGGTTGCGGTCTTATCGGAATTGTCAGTTGGTCAAGCTGCCGGAGGACATCATCAAAATCGCCGTTTTTATACGCTTCGAGCAACCGGAACCGTTGCAATTTCCCGCTGGTAGTTCTTGGTATTTCCTTTACAGGAATTACCCTGTCTATCAGCAATCCTGCTTTTTGATTAATAAGCAGCTTTGCGGATGTGGCCATCTGGCTAAAGTCTTCTATTTTTCCCCGGTGAAGGATGAATAGGACGATCTCTTCCTTACCCCATTCGTTATTATGGCCGCCTGCTACTACCACCTTGTTCAATTCGATCCCCTCTATTTCCTGTGCTATTCTCTCGATATCGTGCGCATAATAGTTTTCGCCATTTGAAAAAAGAATGTCCTTGGCCCTTCCGGTAATGTACAGGCAACCATTCCGTAAAAAACCAAGATCGCCCGTCTTAAGCCACCCGTCTTCCGTTATTGTTTGTTGCGTTGCCGATGCATTGTTATAATAACCGGCAGCCACATTATCTCCTTTGATCTGGATATACCCGATGATCTCCTCTGACATTTCTTTATTGTCCTCATCAGCAATCCTTAGCA
>JAJKIL010000144.1 GCA_021154515.1 Niastella sp.
ACCTTATCCGCTGGATGCTGAAACCGGAAGACCATCGCATGTACGAAGGGTTTTGCCGGCTGGAAGCATCGCCACACGGAAAACTCGATAACCTGTTTGTCTTCTTTTATACCTCCTTCAGCCAGACAGGTACTTACAGTCATGCCCTCTTACAAAACTGGTTGAATGAATATGATGACGAGCAAAATCAAAAGCTGCTGGCCCGGGCCGGCAAAGGCATTTGGGATGTAGCACCTATCAGGAAGGCCGTAACCGAAAAAGACTATACTGCCTGCGACCAGTTGTTGCCCGCCATGATCCAATCCTACCGGAATTTCATTGGGCAACCCAACACGTTGTTTGTGCTCGGCCTGTTACCAAAACAAATGAGCAGCCCTGATCAGTTTCAACAATGGATACAACAATGGATGGAGCAACCCAAACAACCCGGCATCCAGTTGCTGGTGTTTGATCATGTAGATGGAAATTTCTGGGGCCATGTATTTGAAAACTATGCCGATCACGCGGTAACCCTGAAGCATGATCTGCGCATGCAGGATGCCATCAGGCAAATTGCCACCGCGGGCGCCGCTACCGATCCTTATGCATTTTTCAGAAAATGCATGTTCGAAATGGGCGCGGCCGCTAACAAAAAAAACAAACCCCTGCTGTATGAATGGGGCGAGAAAGCCATTGAGAGCGGTAAAAAGACAGGCGATAAAAGCTTACTCGCGACAGCTTATATCACGTTTGCCGGCATGCTGTTCAATTTTAAAGACCATGAACGCATCAATGAACTGCTCGATACCGGCATCAGGTTGTGCAAACAGGAAATTGCCGGCGGCAATGAATCCATAAAACCCTTGCTGCTGCAATATTATACCTATAAAGGGGCCGATTGCCAGATCCAGAAAGAAAGAAAAGAAGCGCTGGAATGGTTTATGAAAGCCGGCAATGAAGCGGTTGCTTTTGGGTTTGCCTCGCAAGCTGTATCTGCCTATTACAAAGCCTGGATATTCGCCGATTACAAAGGCTGGAAGGAAGAAAAACTACAGGCCGGTAAACAGGCACTACAACTCACCAACCAGTTGACCGATGAGGAAATTCAAGCCTCGGAATATCCATTTATGGCGTACGACTATGTGCAACAGAAACAGCAGGAGGAAGACAGCCTTGCTGAAATAGTGACCCATAAAATGCTCGCCGCCTATGGGCCCGACTGGCAACAAACCATTGAAGAACTAAAACAGAATTACACCAGGAAAAAGATCAGACAGGCAAACGCAGGCGAAATAATGGTTTCATAGCAACCACCAGGAGCAAACCAATAAACATTATCCTTAAAATCATCAGTATGGAAAATATGAGTTCTGTTAAATCGAGAATTGAAATGATCGATGAAGAGATAACACTCAAGTACGTCGATGAATTGCGGGCGAAAGAAAACCGCATCGATTTTACCCAGGACGGCTGGGTAGAAGAAATGCGTGCTATTGAATCGGAATACCGCAAAAAGATAGAACCGGAACTGGCTTTTATTCGCCGGACGATAGGCGAAGTATTGGCCGCCAATTCATTTAAAGACCTGCAGGCAATAGACGCCATACTGAATGACACGCAACGATTAAAAAATTACATAACACCAACGTTCGACGAACTGGAAGAAAATATTCAAAGCGGCAGCCATGAATATTTAGTGCTGAGCCTGATATTGTTTGAAGCCAGGAACCTGGAAGCTGACGCCCGTGATGAAATGGTTTACTTCGGCGACCTGATACGGTTCTGCGAATCAAAAAGCGTAGATGTAAAACCCATATTACGGCAATTGCTCCCTTTCGCTTCCAATGAAATAAAATACGGAACAAATTCCGTACGCTCATTATTTCAGCATGCAATAGAACATGCTGCCTCCATTCCTGAAAACAGCAATCAGTAAATAGAAACAAGAAACTTTTTCTATGTACGTAGCCAACACGCACCTGAAGCCGGTGATCGGTATCGATATTCACTTTGTGAATTTGCCATTCCCATTCATTCCACTTCCACATCCATATATCGGGTTGGTCATCGACCCGTTTGACTATCTCCCGTTTATTGGAGCCACCGTAAAAGTAAATCATGTGCCCCGTGGTAATACCGATACCATGGGCATGATCATCACCTTTGTACACATCCCATTTGGTGCCGGCTTTACGTTGTTTCCCATGATCGGGCACGATAGTCAGAATTTCTTTGGAAGTAAAACCGTGTCGGTAGATGGGGCGCCCATGAGTGGTGCGGGCTACATGCTCATGACCTGTAACGACATCGGCATTCCCTTGTCGCTACGTCCCGGGAAAAAATTCATTCCCATTCCATCCTTATACCTGCCAACCTCATTTTGTATTCCATTGCAATGGGGCAAACCCGTTATGGTGGGCGGCCCGCTGGTGCCCAATTTCAGCCTGATGGCCTTATTAAAAGCATTTGCTTTTGGTTCCTTCCTGAAGATATTTGGCAAACTGGGCGGCAAGCTGTTAAAAGCACTCAATAATAAATTGCTGAAGAGATCGCCTGCCACCAAAAAGCTCAGCGCCATGCTGTGTAAAATGGGGTTTGAACCGGTTGACCTTATCACCGGCAGGGTAAATGTTGAACATACCGATTTTGAATTACCCGGGCCTATTCCGTTATCATGGGTACGCAACTGGGACAGCGATTCTGCCGTTCAGGGTCAGCTGGGACATGGCGTGCATCATTGCTATGATCGTTGTGTACAAGTATGGCCCGAAGAAGGTGGCCTGTCAGTAACCATGGCCGATGGCCGGTTAGCTGTGTTTCCTTTATTGTATTACGGGGAAGGCTTTTATCATCCCCAAGAAAAAGTATTACTCCGCCGAAAACAGAATGGACATTTTTTATTAGAAGACTACAATGAATCGCTGTATTATCATTTCAATCACCAGCAACAGCCAAACACCTGGCAGTTATCGTTTATTGAAAACTACAGCGGCAATCGAATACAGTTGCATTACACCGGCGGATACATCTCAGCCATAACAGATTCCGCCGGCAGGCAACTGCTTTTCACATTAAACAAACAACATCGCATAACTACTATTGAAGTAAACCACCGTTCTGTACAACAAACGCTGGTAAGCTATCAATATAACGAGGAGGGAGATCTGATCGCCATCACCGACGCATTGAACCAGGCGGTGACCATCGAATACCAGGATCACCTGATGGTGAAAAAAACCGACCGCAACGGCCAAAGCTTTTACTGGGAATAGGATGCCAAACAACGGTGCGTACATACCTGGGGCGATGGGGGCGTGCTGGAAGGATTTATTGAATACCATAAAGGATATAACCTGGTCACCAATTCCCTTGGGGAAACCACCACTTATTATTTCGATGAAAATAATTTATGTGTGCAGGAAACCGATCATTATGGCAACCATAAATACATTTATTATACAGAAGACTTTGACATATATCGCGAAATAGATGAAGCCGGCAATATAACCGGTTATGCCTATGATGAAAAAAGCAGGTTGAAAGAACAAACGCTCCCTGATGGCAGCACCCTGCAATTTCTTTACAACGATTTTGACCAACCGGCATTGATCGTTCAACCCGATGGCAGCAGCCAGAGCTTTGGTTACGACGACATGCGCCGCCTGTCGTTCATCAACCATCCCAATGGCAGAACGATCACTTTACAATATAATTCCGAAGGTCAGGTAGAGACAATCATTGAAAATGGCAACCTGAAAACGGCTCTGCGCTATGATGAGGATGAAAACCTGACCCGGGTACAGTTGCCAGACGGTACCTATGCGGAATGGAAATACGATGCACTCGGCCGTTGCATTCAATCCATCAATCCCGATGGTCAGATCCGGTATCTTACCTATGATGAGTTGAACCGGGTTCAAACTATTCATTTGCCCGATGGCAATACCATCAGGCTGCAGTACAATGCGTATGAAGATATAGTGCACGCCCGGGATAAACATACCAGCGTACAGTATGAATACACGCCGCTCGGCAACGTAAAAAAGCGCAGACAGGAAAATGTGGAGATGCAATTTTTATACGATACCGAAGAACGGTTGCGCACGGTAATAAACGAATCGGGCCGGCATTACAGCCTGGATTATAATAACCGGGGAGAAATTACCAGCGAAACCGGGTTCGATGGCATTCAGTCGCAGTATGAGCGGGATGCAACCGGCCTCATCACCAAAGCCATCCGGCCAGGCGACCGTTCTACAAAATATGAATACGATGCCAATGGCAATATAACCCGGCTGGAATACCATGACGGCAGTTGGGAATTATTCAGCTATGATAAAAACGGCAACCTGCAGGAAGCCATGAATGAGCACAGCACCGTCAGGTTTAACCGCAACAAGCTGGGATTAATCGTAGCAGAAGAACAGGATAGCTATAAAGTAGAAAGCACCTATGATAAATGGGGCAACCGTACACGGCTTACCAGCAGCCTGGGCGCTGATATGCTTTTAAAGCGTAATGAAACCGGACAGGTAACCCAGATGCAAGCTGATACCTGGCAGGCACAAATGAAATATAACCAGGCCGGTACTGAAATAGAAAGGCTGTTACCGGGTGACTTATGTAGTGAATGGAAATACGATCAGGGTGGAAGACCGGCCGAACATAAACTAAGCAGGAGAGGCGTAGTGCAAAGATGGAAAAAATATACCTGGGGCGCTGATAATCGCCTGACCGATATTTTTGACACCCTGTCGCTGCGCAACACTCATTTCAAACACGATACATTTGGCAACCTGGTATTTGCCCAATATGCCAGTAATAACATCATGCACAGAACGGCTGATGCAACCGGTAATATTTATGAGACAACCGACAAAAGTGATCGCCGGTATAACAGTGCCGGCGCTCCGCTGGAAAGCGATAAATATTTGTACAAATACGACGAAGAAGGCTACCTGGTGAGCAAAACTGATAAACTCACCCAAAAGAAAACCCGGTATACCTGGTACGCCAAAGGATTGCTGAAAAATGTACAACGCCCCGATGGAAAAACAGTGGAGTATACCTATGATGCGTTAGGCCGGCGTTTGTCAAAAAGTTTTGATGGCACCATAACACGGTGGGTTTGGCATGCCAATACACCCCTGCACGAGTGGAGTTACAGGGATACTGAAAAACCCCGTGCGGTAGTAAATGAATGGGGCGAAATGATCCTGGATAAAGAAGAACCCAATCCGCAAAATAAACTGGCAGGCGTAAAAGGTATTACCTGGGTTTTTGAAGATGATAGTTTTGTTCCCTGCGCAAAAATAGAAGACGGCAATACCTACAGCATCATAGCAGATTACCTTGGCACACCCGTAGCAGCGTATGATGCTACAGGAAAAAGAGT
>JAJKIL010000145.1 GCA_021154515.1 Niastella sp.
AACTTCGCACCTGGCAGCATAGATTCCGCTTCATAAGCCAATAAAAGTAAAGTTAACAAAAATGAATATATCAATTTACGCCATTACTTTATAAACTCCTAAATCCATAAAAGGAATAATCTTTTTCCGCATCCTGTCTTTGAGGAAAGATTTCAGGTGCTTAATAATTTTGCCAACGCTGTTTACTTTCAGCCCTTTGATAACTTCCTTTCTTCTTAGTTGAATAATATCGTAAGTGAGGTGTCCGCAACAAAGCACTGCTAATAAGGATAGTTCCAATCGTCATAGGAGAAGGTCTACCATTATTCGCTCATAAAGCCAAGGAGACAATTTTCGAGCTTTTAAAAACTGATACTTTTAGTACTGGAATTGTGCAAATGACTTATCGACCAAGGAGAAAAAAATAAAAAACGAACGCACAACACACAATAAAAAATATAGGGTTGAAAGTCCTAAAATTGAAAGACATATTATTTGTTCTTTCACCTCAAAAGCACCAGGAATTATAAAGGGGTTCTTCTTATTCAGACTCCAGAAAGTCTATTCCTAAAAACTATTTGTTCTCAGGTTTGCCCCCTCGTTTACTTTTTTGAAAGTCCTTGGGACTCATGCCGAACTGTTTTAAAAAATTTCTTCCAAAATTCGTTTGTGACCGGTAACCGACCATAACCGAAACCTCATAGATCAGGAGATCATCGTTGGCTAATAATTCGGCGGCTTTTTTCAGCCGGGTAATATTTACAAGCTCATTGGGCGTCAGATCGGTCAGTGATTTGATCTTGCGAAACAGGCTGGTGCGGCTTAGATTCATCAAACGGGCGAGCTTGTCTACATCCAGGTCGGTATCATCGATGTTTTTTTGGATCGTCGAATCCAGTTTTTCCAGGAAAAATTCATCGGAACGCGTATAGGCCATCGAATTCAGCTTTACGTTAGGGGAGTGCGCAAAATACTGCTTAAGCTTTTTGCGGTTGTCGAGCAGGTTGGCAATCTGCGCCAGCAACAACTCGGAATCAAAAGGCTTTTCAATGTAGGCGTCTGCTCCTAATCCCAGCGCTTCTATTTTCGATTGCAGGGTGTTTTTTGCTGTTAATAAGATAACGGGAACATGGCTGAATTCAACATCCGATTTTATAGTCTTACAAAGCTCAAACCCATCCATAAAAGGCATCATAACATCGGTAACTACCAGGTCTACGGATTCGTTCTTAAGAACTTTGATTGCCTGAATGCCGTCCCTGGCAACCTGTACCTGGTAATGCTCGCTTAGCTCGTCGGCAATCACCTCCAGCATCTCCGGATTATCCTCCACCAAAAGTATTTTCCGTTTCATATGTGAGATTTAATCGCCTGCAGGGATATTCTTTACTGAATTGTCTTCACACAGACTGTCATTGACCGGCATGGTAAATGTGAATACGTTCATATTGTCTTCCGGCGTATCGAGCACCAGGCTGCCACCATGCAAACTGGCCAATGAAAGGGCTAAGGCAAGCCCGATACCCGTACCGGTTGGGTTTTCTGTATGCCGGATACGGAAGAATGGTTTGAAAATATTTTCCTTCAACTCGTAAGGTATGATATTTCCGTCATTTTTGACTTTAAGCGTGAAGCTGTTGTCGCTGTTAAAATACGGCAGCAGGCTGATACAAACGCTGGTGTGCGCATATTTAACCGCATTGCTGAAAAGATTATAAATAATTTTATTAAAAGCATCCACATCTATGCAGGCAAACAAGGGCTCCTGCGGAATCTCCATTTGAAAAGATATGTTGTTTTGTTCCGCCAAAGTGGTAAACCCCGAACAGGCTTCGGCTATTAATTGATTGATTTCCTTTCTTTCGAAATACAATTGAACATTCTTCAGTTCCGTTTGCCTGAAGTCCAATAGCTGGCCGCTCAGCTCGATGAGCCGGTCGGTATTCCGTTCCATTATTTGTAAGCTATTGCCAATCTCGGCATTGAATCCCAGTTTCCTGATAACCTTTTTAAGCGGCACTTTAATCAATGTCAACGGCGTCTTTATTTCATGGGCTACATTGGTAAAAAAATCAATTTTAGCCTGTAACAGTATTTTTTCATTCGTCAGTTCCATTTCAAGCATCTCTTTCTCTTTTTCGATTCTCAGGAGTTCGAACTTTCTTTTGTTTTTTTCATTTACCCGGCGATGATAGTAACGCACCAAAACAAAGATCAGTAAAACGAAAAAAACGGCGTACAGGCTGTATGCCATGCGGCTCTGCCACCATGGAGGCAATATCGTTATGAGTAATTTTGTTTCCTTGCTCCATCCATTGCTGGTGAAGGCTTTTACGCGGAATACATAGCTTCCGGGAGCCAGCTCTGTAAAGCTTGCCCGCCGGCTGTCCTTCAGATAGATCCAGTTATTGGTAAGGCCCTGCATCTGGTAGGCATATTCGACCATCTTCGGCGCTGAATAATTCGGCGCTGCAAAGTCTATATTAAAGATGGACTGGTTGTGCCGGAGCGTGATTTGCTTTGTGTACAAAATGGATTGCTTCAAAAGCGAATCGGGACCGTCCGGGGATATTTCCTGACCGTTTACCTGGAAATTGGTCAGGTAGATCGGTGGCATAAATGTGCTTTGCTCAAAATGGCTGGGGTGAAAACTAACCAGCCCTTTGGTGCTGCCGAAATACATGGAGCCATCGGGGGTTTTAAAGGCCGAGTGATAGTTGAACTGATCGCTGATTAACCCGTTTGAGGTGGTAAACACTTCCACCTTTCCCGTCGAAGGATGAAATCTTACCAGGCCTTTGGTAGTGCTGAGCCATAGATTCTTTTCCGCATCCTCCAGGATGGATAAAATAAAATCGCTTGGGAAGCCGTTCGCCATGCCAAAGCGGGTAAAGTTGCCCTCCTTTTCATTCCATTTGCACAATCCAGATTCGGTGGCCACCCAGATAGTGCCGTTGCTGGCCTCGTATATCGAAGTTACCCGGTTGCTGATAAGACTGGTGGGATCTTTTTCATCGTAGCAAAGGCGATCTGTTTTACCGGCATATTTGCTTCGCAGGTATATACCATACCCGAATGTTGTAACCCACAGCCGGTTTTTCCGGTCTGCAATGATAGATGTGCACCAATATGGGGGAATGCCGTCTAAGGCGCTAAAGTTGTTTTTCCCCTTGTTAAAAATATATGCACCGCTGGCGGTACAGATATAAATTTCACCGGCTTTGTCCTGGTAAATGTTATAGATGTAATTATGCGTAAAACCATCTCTCCATGCTTTAAAACGTCTGGTGACTTTCCTGGTTCGAATATCCATAATGTCAATGCCATGCTCGTAGGTCCCAATCCATAATTCGTCTCCGGTTATCAGCAGACCGTGTATTTCAAAATAGGAAATACTGCCTTTTTTGCCATCTGCTTCAAAATGAGTGAACCTGCCGGTGGCAGGGTTGAACATATTCAGACCTTCATCTTCGGTGCCTATCCACAGGTTTCCGTAGCTGTCCTGCCTGATATCTCCTACCACGTTGCCGTTCAATGAATTTTGGCCCCGCTGGGGGAAATATTTTGTGAATACGATTTGGTTGGCGAAGTAGTTGATACCACCATAGTAGGTGCCAATCCATATGCCACCCTCATTATCGCGGCACATGGAAGTGATGGAATTGTCGTTGATCGAATAAGGGTTGTTATAGTCTTTTTTGATTTGCTGCACCGACTGATTTTTCCTGTCATAAATAAACAGGCCCGAGCTTGTCCCAAACCACCATTCTTCTTTAGCGGTCTCTACGAAGTTCTTAATGAATAAATTTGCATGCTCATCGCCACTCAAAGCAATGTCAGTATAAGTATAATGAACCGGGTCGAATACTTTGATTTTATTGTCGGAGGTTCCTGTAATAAAATGTCCGTCTGATGTTATATATAAGCATTCCACCCAAAGACGGTTAGATGGCGTGGAATGACTGAATAAGTTAAACCCCGAGAAACTATCGGTGGCAAAGTCATATTTTTCCAGCAGTCCCCGGGATGTTGCTACCCAGAAGGAGCCATCAGGACTGTTACAGAAGGTAGTCGCCGTAAAATAGGCCTCCTGGTCATATTGTTTAATTTTTTCCGTGCTTCTGTCATACCTGCAAAGCTTATAGTATGACAACAGCCAGATATTGCCTCTTACATCTTCATCGATCTTATCGATAAACATGTTGGAGGTAGCGGCGACAAAGGAAAATTCTTCGGTAACAGAGGAATACCTGAACAATCCTCCCTCTGTTCCAACCCATAGTATTCCCTGTTTGTCTTCGTACAGGCAATGAATAAAATTGCTTCCGATCGCCTTTTTGTTTCCTTCTATCTTTTTGAATACTTTAAAGGAATACCCGTCATAGCGGTTCAGGCCGTCTTTGGTGCCGAACCACATAAAGCCCAATCGGTCCTGCAAACTGCAGGTAATGCTGTTATTCGACAGGCCGTTTTCAACCTCAAGATGTCTGAAATAATGAGGGCTGGCATGCAGTAAGCCCGACATAGTCGTTGCAAGGAAGGAGATGCACAGGTATTTAAAGAATGGCAATTGTGAAATTTACACTTTTAAACAATATGACTAAAATAACGTATTTGAGGCCTTAAAAAAAACAAAGCATTTTTTTTAGACCCTGTTCCGTTCCATCCCAACCGGGCTTGGTACGTTTTGTTGAAATATTGGTACGCCTGATATAAAAGGCGCCAAAGTTTTGTCATTATTTTAACGCAGGATTCTTGGTTACATAAAAACTGCCAAATGAGACAACGATTACGATTGCAAACACCTGAACCGCGGGCTCCGGCTCCTCTTTCATTCACTCACATTTTCCGGGACTTTATTACCGCCCGGCTCTCATAAACGAAATACCGGTTATAATAAATAAAAAGCCAACTGCAGTTCCTGCTATGCCTGGGACAGCGGTAAGGCTTTCGCATTTACTCACTGTAAATGCAATAATGATTTTGCATGATAGATCCGGTATCTGAAAGAGAACTCCTAAACCGAAAAAATTGCGTATGAAAAAAATGTTATTGCTGAGGCATGCCCTTTCTGTTTTTATTTTTTGTTCACTCTCCGTTATTTCTGCCGGGCTTTACGGACAGGAGAATGAAATAACCGTCAAAGGCAAAGTCCGTTCAGATTCTTCAGCCATTTCTTCTGCCACTGTTACACTCAAGAACAATCCGAAAAGGTCCGTCATTGCGGATGAAAAAGGCAACTTTGTTATAAAAGCCCCGGCCAATGGCACATTGATCGTTTCGTCCACCGGGTTCGAAACCCAGGAGATAGAAATACAGGGTAACAGTTCGATTGGTATTTTGATGAAGGCCAAAGACACTAAGCTTGGTGATGTTATTGTGGTGGGCTATGGCACCCAGCGAAAAACCACGCTCGTAAGCTCTGTTACATCCATCGATGTGAAAGAGATCAAAGGGCCCACCAGTAACCTTACTACCATGCTGGCCGGTAAAATTCCGGGTCTCATTTCCTTCCAGACTACGGGAGAGCCCGGCAATGATAATGCCTCCTTTTTCATCAGGGGCCTGGGCACGTTTGGTGCGGGGAAAGTAAACCCGCTGATATTGATCGATGGAATTGAATCGTCGACGACAGACCTGGCCAGGCTGCAGCCCGATAATATCTCGGGATTTTCTGTGCTGAAAGATGCAACGGCTACGGCGGTGTATGGTGCACGCGGCGCCAACGGTGTGATCCTTGTTACCACCAAAATTGGTCAGTCGGGCAAAATGAGATTCAACGTGCGGGCTGAAAATTCTTTTTCTTCCAATACAAAGAACCTGGAGCTTGCCGACAATATTTCATACATGAACCTTGCCAACGAGGCGGTATTGACAAGAAATCCTTTGGGTGCGGTTTTATATTCGCAAACCAAAATTGATCATACTGCCAGGAAAGACGACCCTTTAATATATCCCGACAACAACTGGATCAGCGAGCTTATAAAGCCCGTGACTATCAACCAACGGGCGAATGTGAACATCAGTGGCGGTAGTGATAAGGCAAAGTACTACCTGGCGATGAGTTATAATCTTGATAATGGGAATGTCCGGAAAAATTCATTGAACGGGTTTAACAATAATATCAAGCTTCAAAGCTACTCCATACTGAGTAATGTTACTTTGAACCTGACGCCAACGACCGAAGCGTTTATAAGTCTGAAAGGCCAGTTTGATGATTATAACGGGCCTATTCCGGGCAAAGATGAAACTAACCACGATCTTTCCGGAGGTGCTACTGTTTATCACAATGCACTTTATAGCAACCCGGTTGCTTTTCCGGCTGTTTACCCTTCCAGCTACATGCCTTATGCCACACATCCGCTTTTCGGGAATGCGGTGATACCCGGTTCCACCAACAATCTTTACACAAATCCGTATGCACAGTCGCTGTCCGGTTTTCAGTCCACCAATACCAGCACCCTCACGGCCCAGCTTAGCTTAAAGCAAAACCTGAACTTTATTACACCCGGGTTGTCGGCCAGGGTAATGTCGTATACAACACGCTATGCAAATTTTGCAGTTACAAGGCAGATCAGCCCCTACTACTATACTTCGAGCATGGTTGATGGGAAATTGTCGGGGATCTATCTTATCAACGACGGCAGCATAGGTAACCCCTTTGCCGTTCCAACAGAGTATTTAACTTATGCGCCGGGCGACAAGAACGTGAACAGTACTTTTTACGGCGAGGCGGCGCTCAACTATAGCAGAAACTTCGGCCAAAAGCACAGCGTGGGCGCTATGTTTATCGGTACACTCCGCAACTACCTGACAGGCAATGCCAAGAACTTGCAATTGTCATTGCCTTCGCGGAACGAAGGTGTGTCGGGACGGGTGACCTACGGCTATGATAACCGTTACCTGGTTGAATACGACTTT
This sequence comes from Niastella sp., assembly GCA_021154515.1. Lineage (GTDB taxonomy): Bacteria > Bacteroidota > Bacteroidia > Chitinophagales > Chitinophagaceae > Niastella. The sequence continues at coordinate 6,901 of JAJKIL010000145.1, forward strand.
GGATATAACGGTTCCGAACGTTTTGCCGAAAATCACCGTTTTGGGTTTTTCCCGTCTGTGGGCGCCGGTTGGGTGGTGTCAAACGAGTCTTTCTTTCAACCGCTTACCAATGTAGTGACCAATCTTAAATTCAGGTTTACCTACGGTTTGGTGGGTAATGATCAGATTGGCAAGGCAGACGATAGGTTTTTCTATCTGTCACAAGTGGACCTCAATGGCGCCCTGGCAGGAGGCTTTGGTAAGCTCTACAACTATAGCAGAAATACGGTGAATACGGCCCGTTATGCAAACCCCGAGATCACCTGGGAAAAATCCACCCAAACAAATATTGGTATGGATCTGACCTTGGTGAAAGATGTGAAAGTAACGGTGGATGCGTTTCACCAGAAACGCAGCAATATCCTAATGGTCAGGTCAACCATTCCAACCACCATGGGATTGCAGGCGACGCCTTCCGCCAACGTAGGCGCCGCTCAAAGCGATGGCGTGGACATAGCGCTGGATTACCAGAAAACGATTACAAAAAACTGGTGGGCCACGGTGAGGGGCACCTTCACGTATGCAAAGAGTAAAGTATTGATAAACGAAGAGCCGGCCTATGCGGCGAATAACGCCAACCTGTCGCATGTAGGCAATTCGATCAGCCAGATCTACGGTCTTGCTGCCGAGCGGCTATTTATCGATCAGATAGAGGTAAACAATTCGCCTACCCAGTTCGGAAATGTATTGGCAGGCGATATCAAATACAGGGATATTAACCAGGATGGGAAAATAAGCGTCGCCGATTTTGTGCCCATGGGGTATCCCACTACACCGGAAATGCAATACGGCTTCGGATTTTCTACCGGGTATAAAAATTTCGATATAAGCGCCTTCTTCCAGGGAACGGCAAGGGTGTCATTCCTGATCGATCCGATGGCTATCTCGCCGTTTTTTAACCAGCATGGATTATTGAATGCGATCTCGCAGGACCACTGGTCAGAGAATAACAGGAACTCCTATGCCTTTTGGCCGCGGCTGAATATAAACAGTGATTATGTAGGCGGGGCGCCCACCTACAACAACAATTATGCTTCTTCCTGGTGGATGCGCGATGGCTCGTTTATGCGGCTCAAGTCGGCTGAGATCGGCTACAATGTATCGCCCGCAGCACTTAAAAGATTCCATTTGGGTAGCGCCAGGGTGTATGTAAACGGAACAAACCTGCTCACCTTCAGCTCATTTAAGAATTGGGACCCCGAAATGGGCTCTTCTGGCATGGGATATCCTATTCAGAAGGTAATAAACATAGGCGTTTTACTCGGGTTTTAAAATCATTAACAGCACACACATGAATCATCCTTTCAATAAAAAATACAAAGGTCTTACCACGAAGCGCCTGCGCCTGTTTGCGGCGATGCTGGTGACCGTATCGATTGCCGTATCCTGTACGAAAAAATTCCTGGACGTTGTACCGGATAACGTTGCGACGGTTGATAATGCATTTACCTCGAAATCGGAAGCAGAGAAATATCTGGTTACCTGCTACTCTTATCTTCCCTATGAGGAAGACCCTACTTATAACCCCGGTCTTACGGCGAGCGACGAAACCTGGATCGAGGACAACGAGATCCACATCCGGTCTACCAATGTGGCCCAGTTGCCCAGGGGCGGCCAGAATACGTCCGATCCTATTATCAATTATTGGGACGGCAGCAGGGATGGCGCGCTTAACAGCAATGGGAACGGTATGTTCAGGGCCATCAGGGACTGCAACGTGTTCCTGGAAAATATAAGCGATTTGAAAAAGGTGCCGGATCTGGATATAGATACGCGGCAGCGGTGGATAGGGGAGACAAAGTTTTTAAAAGCCTATTATCATTTTGTTTTGTTCAGGGCATACGGACCTATCCCGGTAGTAGACAAAAATATACCGATCAGCGCACCGCTGAGCGAAACGCAGGTTAAAAGACAGGCGGTTGACAGCGTTGTAAACTATATTTCGGATCTGCTGGATTCCGCAGCGGCAACGCTTCCGGCATCGATTGCAAACACCGCTTCCGAACTGGGGCGTATTACCCAGCCGATAGCCTTAAGCTTAAAAGCTAAATTGCTGGTGTATGCGGCCAGCCCCCTGTTTAATGGAAACCCCGACTTCGCCACGTTGCAGGGTAAAGGCGGGCAATCGCTTTTCAACTCAACTTACAGCGCTGACAAATGGCAAAGGGCCGCAACGGCCTGCAAGGCTGCCATTGACGCTTGCACGGCACAAGGCATCTCACTGTATACTTTTCAAACACCGGCCGGCACCACACTCACCGATACTACCGTAAAGCAAATGAGCATCAGGAATGCCATGAGCGAGCCGTGGAATAGTGAATTGATATGGGGATTAACCCATACCAATTTGGGCTTTAATGCCTTCTTTCAGGCAATAGGCGGCGGCGCCTTTGACAGAACGTATATACAAAACGGCGGTATCACCTATGGTAATGCCCTGATGGGCCCTACCTTAAAGATGGCCAGGCTGTTTTATACCCAGAATGGTGTGCCCATAGACGAAGACAAAACACTGGATTTTTCCAACTATTCGGCCCTGCGTGTTGCCACCCATGGAGAAAGATTTAACATTAAAGAGGGTGAAACCACCGCACGGCTCAATTTTGAAAGAGAGCCCCGTTTTTATGCCAATATTGGTTTCGACAGATGCATATGGTACATGGCCAACAGCCCTTCCCATTCCGACGAAAACACCTTTTACCTGTTTTGCCGTGCCGGTGAGTTTGGGCAAAACTCTCCCATACCCATCACCACCATGTACATGAAGAAAGTGTTGAACTGGCATTTCGACTGGAATACCCGGCTTTATCTCGTTTATCCTTATCCGATGATACGGCTGGCGGATTTGTACCTGTTGTATGCCGAAGCATTGAATGAATCGGGTAATGCGCCCTCAGCAGACGTTTACACTTATGTAAACCTGATAAGAGCAAGGGCCGGGTTAACAACCGTTCAAAACGCCTGGTCCACATACAGTAATAATCCCACAAAATATACCACCAAGGCCGGCATGCGCTCTATTATACAAAGAGAGCGTGCTATAGAATTATGTTTTGAAGGACAAAGGTATTGGGATCTGTTGCGGTGGAAAACAGCGGCGCAGGAACTGGCTGGAAACGTTACTGGCTGGGACAGGACAGCCAAAACCCCCGATTTATTTTATCGTGAGCTTACATTCTATACCAGGAGGTTCGTGGCGCCCCGTGATTATTTGTGGCCGCTGCAGGATAACGATCTTTTGAATAATCCTAACCTGGTGCAAAATCCTAACTGGTAAATCCTTCTAACTTATCAAAGAAATAAAAAGATGGGAAAGAAAAAATTATTATACATGTTGCCATTGTTTTTAACAATGATGGCAGGTTGCAAGCGGGAAGAATTTAATACGCCTGCGGATACCAATAACAATCCGCCGGGACTGGTCTCCAACGTTTCAGTAACCAATCAAAACGGCAAAGCAGTGCTGACCTACACGCCGCCGGCCGATAATGATCTATCATATGTAAAGGCAGCCTATGAAACCTCGCCGGGAGTGGCTACGCAAGTGAAAGCATCGCGGTATACCAATACACTTACAGTGGACGGATTCGGAGATACATTACAGCACACCATTAAACTGTATGCTGTGAATTCCAGCGAAAAAGCATCTTCGGCGGTGGATGTTATTGTGAAACCGCTTACCCCGGGCTATATTCAGGCCCGGCGGGCTCTCACCGTGTCGGTTACCTTCGGCGGGTTTACCATTACTGCCCAAAACCCAGCGCGGGATAACCTGGCTATTATTCCAATAGTAGATACCTCCGGCAAGGGCCTTTGGGTGCAAACAACCGGTATGGACAATCTTTACGGCAACGACACAGTGATTACGGGCACCGTCAGAAACCAGCCTTCGGTGACAAGGAAATACGGGTTTGTGGTAAGGGACAGATGGTTTCACTATTCGGATACCCTGTTTTTAACCCTGACCCCCTTATTCGAACAACAATTGGATAAGAGTAAATTCAGCACGCTGGTACTGCCAAACGATGCCGTGGTTTTAACCAACGGGGGAACTACATGGCCTTACTATATGTATGATGGGAATTATAATCCCGGATGGCCTTCCACTTACTTCACTGTAGAGAGCTCAACGGTGCCGCAAATGGTTACCCTCGATCTGGGCCAGCAGCATACTTTCAGCCGGTTTCAGATAAATCCCTACAAGGAAGTAGGCAACTTTTACTATGTGAGGGGTAATGTGAAAGATTTCGAGGTGTGGGGTTCAAATAGTCCCGATCTAAGCGATCCGGTAGGGTTGAATAACCTTCCCGGGGCTTCCTGGACAAAAATAGGCACCTACCATGTTACCAAACCTTCGGGGTCGGCTTATCAAACGGAAACAACAGCAGATCAGCAGGCGGCCTTTAAAGGATGGCAATTTGATTTTCCCACCGGGTTAAGTAATTACAGGTATATACGGATCAGGCAGTTATCGAACTGGCAGGGAAGCTATTTCATTACCATTGCGGAACTGACGTTGTGGGGGAATTAGTATATTTTTTAACGAGTAAAATTCTTCTATGAAGAGACAAATAAAAATAATAGCGTTTTTTACCTCTATAGCGATCTATATAATTTCCTGCTCCAGGGAAGATGCTTATAAGTCCAAATACGAATCCGGTGGGGCAATTATATATTCTGGTAAAATGGATTCCGTGAAGGTATTTTCAGGAAGAAACAGGGTAAAGATAACCGGCCTGTTTTTTTCCGATCCCAACATCGTCAAATACCGTGTTTTCAGCAACAGCCGGCGCGATTCCGTAGAGGTGACCATTAAAAGGTCGGCAGGCGTTGATACGGCCAGGCTTTTTATTAATAACCTGCAGGAAGGTACCCAGAGCTTCGAAATAAGAACCTACGATGCGGCAGGAAATTCCTCGGTTCCCGTGTTTGTTACCGCGAGCGTATACGGCGATAACTATCAAAATTCCCTCGTAAACAGGGGTGTGGTAGATGCGTCCCTGCAATCGAACGGCTCGGCCCGTATTACGTGGGCCGACGTTAGCAGCGATGCCGGTGTGCTGAACATGGAAATTAAGTATACCGATAATAGCTCACTGGCGCATGATACCATTATTCCTTCTGTGGCAGTTGGCCAAACAACGTCGCTGCCTGCCATTAAGGTTGGCACCGTGTTTTCGTATAAAACGGCTTTCCTGCCGAATGCGACAGCGATTGATACTTTTTATACGGTATTTCAAACCCATAGTGTTAAAGCAGATGTTACCAGCGTTTACCTGTCTAATTGCGGGCCCGACTTTAAAGGCCAGTTGGGTTCCGATGGAAGGTTCGGTACACTGAATGCTCCCTGGGTTACAAATGCCGGGGCCATGAATAAGGGTTCGGGTACGTATGGTGGCTATCAGCATGCCGGGTGGCAGTCTACCGGTGTTATCACCTGGGAAACCTGGGGTAACACGCCAGTAGTGGATGGCAGGATCTATCAACCTACGTCGTCGCCACTCCCTGCCGGCAGCTATACGGTGTCATTTACTTACTACTCTGAAGTGCAACAAAACTCTTCCTTTTATTTTGTTGCCGCCGCCGGGGGCAGCGGAATACCATCGTTGAGCAACCTTTCAAGCGCTTTAGGGTATGCCGCCCTGTTTAACGGCGCCAACATCGGCGCTACCTCTCCTAATGTAACCGAGACGAAGAGCTTTAACTTCACCTTGTCCACCCCACAGGTGGTGTCATTGGGCATTTTGGGAAATATCGTAGGTAGCGGTAACCCGGGCAGCTATTTTGAGATAAGAAATATTTACCTGGTGCAGAATTAGTAATTAAGAAAATACTGCATGTTTTGCTTAAAGCAAACCGCAGTTAATTGAGATAAACTTAAAGTAATAAAACCTGCAAAATAAATGATTTGCAGGTTTTTGCTTTTCAGGCAAACCTGGGTTTACTCATGAAAGTTTATGCAAATCATAATGCAACAGATATGCAATTACGATACGAGTCTATAGAATCCCTTAAGGTTGGGTTGACTGACTTTACGCATATTACGACAGTAAATTCCGGACATTATATTCAACTGGAGGAGCCTGAACTTGTTTTAGGTAATATCAGACTATTGTTGTCAAAATTTCCTTAACAGACAACCAGATAAGTATTTTTTGGCCGTGTTGCTTCTTTGCAATGTTGTGTACGGTTATTACGTTTGCCGTCAAACTCCTATCCTGACTTATAAAAAACGTACCAGATAAGCGCATGAATTTATTCAT
>JAJKIL010000146.1 GCA_021154515.1 Niastella sp.
CAGCGCTATAACACTACGGCGGGGGAAACTAACGGCCTGCTTCATCGAACGACGGATATTCGCCCGCAAAAACCATACAATGGCAAATGAAGCTATCAATACGCCGGCAACGATCCAGCCTACAGGATACGACTCCTGGATGTTGCCCAATACTTCGGTGGTATAGATCAGGTAATCAACCGCAATAAAATTATACCGGGTTGAAAATTCATTCCAGAAAAAGTATTCGCTTACGGCATTGAACAACAACAGGAAGGTGATTAGAAAAATATCGGCGGCCAACACATATTTACGCCATCGCAACCGGAATGCCGGGCCTTTTTTGGCCAGCAGCAAATAGATCAAAAGGCGCAGGCCAAACAGTACTACCACGCCCCAATGAAGGCCTGCGTTGTATTCTGCAGGCACCAGCTGGGAAAAAGAAAAGAAGAGCATGAGAACGGCGTACAGGCCTGTCATCCATTTTCGCCAGGCCGGCTCATATATTTTTTCGCTCGTAAACCAAAGGTGAAGCACAAAGGGGATGATAAGATAGGAACTGATGGCGAGGTCGTACATCAGGCCAATACCAAAAACACCAAGGAGGTTAGCGATCGTCCAGTCAAAACCTTTACCGGTATATAATAACAAACCCAGGCGTGTCACAAACGAAATGCCCAGGTTGATAAATACCAATAAAAGGATGATGCCAAAACGATGAGCCAAGCCTTTCTGAACCAGGGATCTCAATCGCAGCATGTTTCTTAATGTGTCTGAAAATGTTGATTAATCAATTAGCTAATAAAACCGGCTATTGCCGGAACCCCCTATTCTAAAGGGATTTTTCACCGAAATAAAAATAGCACGAAAAAAGGCCCCGGCGGTTACCGCCGGGGCCTGTAAACAACCGATTAATAGTTTTTACCAGCCTAAGATATAGGCAAATATGAGGGGAGCTACGATGGTAGCGTCACTTTCTACGATAAATTTTGGCGTATTGATATCCAGCTTACCCCAGGTAATTTTCTCATTAGGCACTGCCCCTGAGTAAGAACCGTAAGAGGTGGTTGAATCAGAGATCTGGCAGAAATAGCTCCAGAAGGGTACATCGTGCCATTCCAGGTCCTGGTACATCATAGGCACCACGCAAATAGGGAAATCACCGGCGATACCACCGCCTATCTGGAAAAAGCCTACACCTTTGCCGCCACTGTTTTGGCGGTACCAGTCGGCCAGCCAAACCATATATTCGATACCACTCTTCATGGTGGTAGCTTTCATTTCGCCTTTGATGATGTAAGAAGCAAAGATGTTACCCATGGTGCTGTCTTCCCAGCCTCCCACGATGATGGGCAGGTTCTTTTCAGCAGCAGCGATCATCCAGCTGTTTTTGGGATCGATCTGGTAATCTTTTTCCATCACCTTACTCAGCAACAGCTTGTACATAAATTCGTGGGGGAGATAGCGTTCGCCCTTGGCGTCGGCGTCTTTCCACAGTTTAACGATGTTATGCTGAATATGACGGAAAGCTTCTTCTTCGGGGATACAGGTATCAGTAACCCGGTTCAACCCCTGCTCCAGCAATTCCCACTCCTGTTGCGGAGTAAGATCACGGTAATGGGGAACGCGTTTGTAATGATCATGAGCTACCAGGTTCATAATGTCTTCTTCCAGATTGGCGCCTGTACAGCTGATGATGTGTATTTTATCCTGGCGGATCATTTCAGCCAGTGAAATACCCAACTCGGCGGTACTCATGGCGCCGGCCAGTGTAACCATCATTTTTCCACCTTCCAGTAAATGGGTTTCATATCCTTTAGCCGCATCTACCAGGGCAGCAGCATTAAAATGCCGGTAATGATGTTGTATAAATTGAGAAACAGGTCCTTTGCTCATGATCAGTTTTTTTATGGCGCCAAAGGTAAAGGAAAAGGTACAAGGTTCAAGGCTCAGGGCACAAGAAAATGAAGGCCCTCCGATGAATCGGAGAGCCTTTTCTTTCCAACTAAAACCAACTATAAGAAAACCGTTGATTATTATTTTATTTCCTTTCTTTTCTGTACACTTCCCAGCTTGTAGTTCCGCTTGATTTTAGTATGAGCTTTTGATCGCTATTCTCCAGCGTTACATAGTACACATTCTCGTTATTGGAAGCCATTTCAAAAAGATCGGTGATCCAGTGCGTGCTGTAATTCTTTTTAAGGTCAGTGAGCAGGTTAATAGGCAACTGGCTCGATACAATATTGCGGGTTACCCCTAACAGGTTACCATTTTGCTCATAAAACGCATATACAACCTGTTCATTAAGGGTAAAGGTTACTTTTACAAAGTCTTTGGTGGTTGCCCATTCCACATGTTGTGCGCCGGCAAATTCTTTCTCGAAAGATTTAATGATTCTTTCATTTACTTCTTCTTTACCATTGGCAAATGCACTACTAATGCTGGTTAATAAAACGAAGACGCCAATGAGGATTTTGTTTTTCATGATGCTATTTTTTACCTGTTTTTGAATGTTGGGCATTAAAGGTCATCCTGGCTATATGGATGCCCTGCCCGGTTTGTTTTTTTAATATTAAATGAATGTTCTAAGCGGTATGAAATATAAGTAGCTGCTTTTCAAAAATTATTACACGTAACGGAGATTCTTTTTTTGGCTACGATACACTATATGCGAAGCAACAAACTTTTTCATGGCTATACTTTTAATCTGATCTAACCTGATGCTTTATTGATTAGTCGATACAAAAGTAGCTGAGGTTACACTTATCTCATAAAATTTATGACTAATGGCGACCGATGTTAAACAACGTTAAACAAAATGTCGCCCGGTTTGTTGCGGCACCCACTGAAATGCAGGCTGGCTAAGCCTTACAGCCAATTGTTTAAATATTTCCTAAAACAAGGTTAAGCGATCGTTAAAATGGAATTGTGGAAAGAGCTGCAACCGGAAAGGAGAATTTTTATTCATTCTTTTTTGCATTTTTTCGACTGAAACCCGCTGTAAAACGTTATATTGGCAATACATCAATTGTTATACATTTGAATTATCTCGCGCACGCCTATTTGTCTTTTAATCAGCCTGCTATACTGGCAGGAAACCTTTTTAGCGATTTTGTAAAAGGGAAACAGGTAAACCTGTACCCTGAGGAAGTGCGCAAGGGAATTTTGCTACACCGGGCCATCGATTCCTTTACTGATGAACATGCTGCTACCCGGGAAGCCAAAAACATTTTTAAATCCCATTACAGGTTATATAGTTCAGCTTTTATCGACGTATCGTACGATCACTTTCTGGCCAACGACAGCCAACAATTTAACGACGATTCCTCTTTGTCTGAGTTTTCCCGGCAGGTCTACATCTCCCTGGAAAAATACGTGGATGTTTCCCCCGAACCATTCAAAAAGATGTTTCCTTATATGAAACGGCACGACTGGTTATATAACTACCGTACCCGGCAGGGTATTGAGCGAAGTTTTGAGGGGGTGGTTCACCGGGCGGCTTATTTAACCGATAGCCAAACGGCCTTTAAATTATTTGAAGAAAACTACAACAAGCTGCAGCAATACTATATAGATTTCTTTCCGTCCCTGCACCAGTTTGCCTTTGACACCCTGCAAGGCATGTAAACGGCGTCTCCCCACTTACCCCAATTAAAATATCTTTAAAAGTGCTGCCCCTCCACAGGATTTTCTTACGTCAAAACGTTTAATGATAATAAATATGTTTTAGGGGAATCCATCTAACTTTTATTTTTGCCGATTATTTACCTGCATAGGGGATCTCCTGAACTAAATAGTCTTATTAAAACAATACGAAGATGAAGCAGCTGGTGGTGTTATTTTTTGCCGTAACCATAATCAATACAACCGTAGAAGCACAATTTAAAGCGCCTGCCCTGGACAAATCGCCCATGGACATGAGCTATTTCCCGGCCAATTTCCCTATTCTGAAGATCCAGAATAAAGCCATAGACCCACTGATGTGCCGGGTATGTTACAGCAGGCCGCAAAAAAACGGCCGGAATGTATTTGGGGATTTGATAGAATATGGCAAGGTTTGGCGCCTGGGCGCTAACGAAGCCACTGAAATTGAACTGTATAAAGATGTAAAAATTAATAACGACCGGCTGAAAAAAGGCCGGTACAGTATGTACGCCATCCCGTTCCAGGACAAGTGGACCTTGATCTTCAACAGGGAAACCGATATTTGGGGCGCATTTCAATATGACGAAAAAAAGGATGTGCTGCGTACCGATGTTAAACTGGAAAAACAACAAGACCCAATTGAGGCTTTTACCCTGGTTTTTGATAAAACCGATTCCGGCGCCAATATGATAATGGCCTGGGACGATGTGAAAGCCACCTTGCCTATAACCTTTATAAAATAAAATAATGTATCAAACCAGGCAACTTATAAAACTTTGCTGTTTACTCTGGATCATCGCTTTGACAATTGGTTGCGACGGGCCCTCCACTTCGGGCAATAATTCCGTAACGATCAATCCCAATACGTCAGCCAACCAACCAACTGAAAAAGATCTGCAACCGGGGCTCGATAAATCTCCTATGGATATGAGCTATTATCCGGTTGATTATCCCAAATTAAAAATGACCGGTTCCATCAGCGAACCGCCAATTGCACGCGTTATTTACAGCAGGCCACAAAAAAATAACCGGCTCATCTTTGGAGACCTCATAAAATATGGGGCTGTTTGGCGCCTGGGCGCTAATGAGGCCACTGAAATTGAATTCTTCAGGGATGTAACCATTTCCGACAAAAGGGTTTCAAAAGGCCGCTATGTTATTTACTGTATTCCCCAGGAAAATAACTGGAAACTGGTGCTGAACACCGACCTGTACACCTGGGGCCTGAAGATCGATTCTACCAAGGACGAATACAAATTTTCCATCCCCGTTTCCAAAACCCGCTTCCCTTACGAGCTGTTTACCATGGAGTTTGAAAAGGCCGGCAAGGGCATGCAACTGAATATGGAGTGGGATAGTGTAAAAGCAAGCTTGCCGATTACGTGGTAATTGTTATCTTGTTGCCATGTGTGGTATCGCAGGTATTTTAACCAATCAATCCGGTCTGCTATCTGTACAACGCCTGGCGAAAATGACGGAGGCCCTGGTTCACCGTGGCCCCGATGGTGAAGGACACTGGATCAACGATAACCACACCACCGGCTTTGGCCATCGCCGCCTGTCGATCATTGACCTCAGCTCCACAGGTGCGCAGCCCATGCATTACCTTAAGCGGTATACCATTATTCACAATGGGGAGATATACAACTACCTGGAAGTAAGAGATACCCTGCTTCAAAAAGGCTATCAATTTCATAGTCAGTCCGACACAGAAGTAATAATGGCCGCGTATGATTGTTACCGGTCAAACTGCCTGCAATACTTTGATGGCATGTTCGCCTTTGCCATTTGGGACGAACAGGAACAAACCCTGTTTGCCGCCAGGGACCGGTTTGGCGAAAAACCATTCTATTATTATTTCGATGATAACCAGTTTGTATTTGCCAGTGAAATGAAGGCCTTGTGGGCGGTGGGTATTGAAAAACAGATCAATGAAAAAATGTTTTTCAATTATTTCACCCTGGGGTATACGCAAAACCCGGCTACTGCAGAAGAAACCTTTTATACGGGCATCAATAAACTGCCTGCCCGCTCATTTATTGAATATCACTTACCCAATCGCCGGCTTACCCGTTCACTGTACTGGAACATAGATGTTGATTATACGGAGGAAGCAATAACCGATGAACAGGCTATCAGACAGTTCAACAACCTGTTCACCCAATCAGTGCAAAGAAGATTGCGCAGCGATGTGCCTGTGGGCACTTCCTTAAGCGGCGGGCTTGACAGCTCCTGCGTGCTGGCCACCATTCAAACAATGGCGCCCCGGCAATACGATACATTTTCCGCCATCTTTCCCGGCTTCAAACAGGACGAATCGGGCTGGATAAAAAAAGTAGCCGATCACTTTGCCACGCACAACCATGCGGTTCAACCCAATGCCGACCGGGTTATTCATGATTTTGAAAAAATATGTTATCACCAGGAAGAACCCTTTCAATCAGCCAGCATCATGGCGCAATTCTATGTGTATGAACTGGCCCGCCAGCACGGCGTTACCGTGTTGCTCGATGGGCAGGGCGCCGATGAAATACTGGCCGGCTATCATAAGTATTATCACTGGTACTGGCAGCAATTGTTCAGGGATAATAAAAACAGGCTGCATCACGAGTTGAACCATGCACGCTCATTGGGTATTACAGAACCCTGGGGCTTAAAAAACAAGCTGGCGGCGGCCATGCCCACCTATGCCGGCTGGTATCTGCGCCGCCAACGGTCGCGCCAACAGCTACGCCTGCACGATCTGAGCACTTCTTTTGTTGATGAATATGGCGAATCGTATTACGACATTGCCCATTTTGACGAGCTGAACAACATTCTTTATTACAACACCTTTGTAAACGGGCTGGAAGAATTACTTCGGTATGCCGACAGAAACGCCATGGCCCATGGCATTGAAGTGAGGCTTCCCTTTTTATCTCATGAGCTGGTGCAATTATTATTTGCTATTCCCGCACGCTTTAAAATGCGGGATGGTTACACCAAATGGCTGCTGCGTAAAAGCATGGAGGAGAAATTACCGGCCGGACTGGCCTGGCGAACTGATAAGATCGGGTTTGAACCGCCGCAGCAGCAATGGATGCATGATGCGCGGTTACAGGAATACATCCACGAATCAAAGCGCACACTCGTAAAACAGGGTATGCTGAAAGCACAGGCGCTACATAAAAAAATTCAGCCGCAGGAAGCTCATGCGGCTGATAATTACGACTGGCGCTATTTAGTGGCCGGTCAGTTACTGCGTTGAAATTTATAAAAACACCTTGAGCGTATAGCATGCTTTCACATAACCAATCCCTCAAGGTGTACACCAATTCTTCTACTATACTTTTTTGTACTTTTCAACTACCTGGCTGTTGCCCTCGGCATCAACCTTTAAGGTATACCAGCTGGTATTGTCTTCCAGCTTGATGTAATAAGCAAGGTTACCACCTACGGTAACTTCAGTTACTCCAAACAATTTCTTTTTGGAATTCTCCTGGCTTACTTTATTCAAAATGTGCAATGGCAGTAGTTGCGGGTTGTAGTAACGAAGGGAGCTGACCATATTCCCTTCCTTGTCGTAATTTACCTTAGCCCTAATGCCACCGCTTACAAAGCTAACGGCAAAGTATTTGGGAAATTCTTCCCAGCGCACTTCTGTGGCGGTGCTAAAGGTTTCATTGAATGCTTTCAGAACTCTCTCGTTCGGATCAAATGGACTAAATGCATACGTGCTGCTGGCTATCAGCGCAGCGGTGAGAATGGCTATCACTTTTTTCATGGCTTATATACTTTTAAAATGCGTGATTGATGAATCAAAAGTATAATGAACGAAAGCTGAAGTCAAGACAATTGGTACCGGCGGAGGGGTCATGACAAGATATACGAACATCTTCGCACATTTTGCATAGATCAGTAGATTCCCTACCGCCTGCAACGCAGGCCCATTAACGGTTTGCAGAATGTTTCACTTAATTTCAACCCCCAGGTTAAGCTTCTGTTAAACTGGAGGACCAGGATTAAATGGCACAAGGTTTAAAGTTCAGGATGTCTTAATCTTATCGGAATTTCCGAAATTCAAGGCTTGAGCCTTGATACTTGTGTCTTGTGCCCTGACTCTTGTATCTTGTGCCTAATATCCATACATTAAATCATTTATTCACAAGGAGAAATTATGAAAGCAGGAACTAAATTCATTCATGCCGGCGCTGAACCTGATCCATCAACCGGGGCTATCATGACGCCTATTTACCAAACCAGCACCTATGTACAGGAAGCACCTGGAAAAAATAAAGGATTTGAATATGCCCGCTCCCAAAACCCTACCCGGTTTGCCCTGGAAGAGGCCCTGGCGGTAATAGAAAACGGGAAATTCGGACTGGCATTCAGCAGTGGCGTGGCCGCTACCGATGCTGTAATAAAATTGTTACAGCCTGGTGATGAAGTTATTGCAGCCAATGACATGTATGGAGGCACTTACCGCCTGTTCACCAAAATATTTGAAAAGTTTGGCATTAAGTTCCATTACGTGAACATGCAGGAGGCAGAGAATATAAAGTCTTATATAAATAAGAACACAAAGCTTATCTGGACGGAGACGCCCACCAACCCACTGATAAATATTGTTGACATTGCAGCAGTGGCAGCTATTGCCAAAGCAAACAATATATTGTTGTGTGTAGATAATACTTTTGCGTCTCCCTATTTGCAAAACCCGATCGACCTGGGCGCAGACATTGTGATGCACTCTGCTACCAAATACCTGGGTGGCCATAGCGATGTTATTCAGGGTGCACTGGTTATGAATGATCAGGCCGTTCGTGATCAGTTATACTTTATACAAAAAAGCTGTGGCGCGGTACCAGGCCCCATGGATTGCTTTTTGGTCTTACGCGGTATTAAAACCCTGCATGTGCGCATGCAACGCCATTGTGAGAATGGAGAAAAGATAGCGCACTTCTTACGCAATCATCCTAAAGTAGGCCATGTATACTGGTGCGGCTTTACCGATCACCCAAGTTATGCCATTGCCAAAAAACAAATGCGTGGCTTTGG
>JAJKIL010000147.1 GCA_021154515.1 Niastella sp.
ATCTGGTAAGTGCGCCGGTTGCCGCTATCCAGCGTGGGCGGGTTAATCACTAAATTAAACAGCTGCCCTGTTCCATAAGGGTTATTGGCGCTCTGGTAACTATACTTCACACTGGTGGAAGATTTAAGCCATTTTGTGGGCTGGTAGTCGAGGTTTAGGCCCAGGGTGAACCTTTTAAAGAAGGAACCCAGTACAATACCCTTCTGGTTATAATAACCAAACGAAACAGCGGTTTGCACTTTATCGCTCCCGCCTCTTATTCCAATAGTATAGTTTTGGGTAAGACCGCTGCGGTACATCGCATCCTGCCAGTCTACACTATGCAGCACATCGGGTGTATGCCAGATGGGTAAGCCATGATAGGTATGGGTTGAATCTGCCGCCTCTACATTGTTCGACAGCGTAGCCCAATCACGGGCATTTAACAGATCGTATTGTTTGGGTTTGCTTTGAAAACCGGTATAGGCGTCTAATGAAACCTGGGTTTTATTTTTTAATCCTTTTTTAGTGGTGATGATCACTACGCCGTTGGCGGCGCGGATGCCATACACCGCAGTGGCGGAAGCGTCTTTCAGTACATCTATGGTGGCAATATCATTGGGGTTGATATTGTTGATGCCTTCGGTGGTGGGGTAACCGTCTATTACATATAAAGGTGCATTTCCCCCCGCGGCCAAACTACCAATACCTCTTACCAGCACGCTCATATTGCCGCCCGGCGCCGCATCGTTATTGATGATCTGTACGCCGGCCGCTCTTCCCTGCAAAGCCTGGTCTACGGTGGTTACCGGTACTTTTTCAATGGTGGCGGCGGTTACCGAACTGATGGCGCCGGTTACATCTTTTCGTTTTTGTGTTCCATAACCAATTACCACCACTTCATTCAGGTCGAGGCCGCGGTTTTTTAACGATACCAGCACATTTCCGGTTTCATTAATGGGAACATCCAGTGTTTGAAAGCCAATAGAACTGATGGTTAAAGTAGTTTCATCGGAAGGGATGGTGAAGGAGAAATTACCGTCCGGCCCTGTTTGAGTGGCCAGTTTACTTTTCTTTGCAACAACATTGGCGCCGATAACAGGCTGGCCGTCGGCCGAATTGGAAGTTACTTTACCTGTTACCTTTTTTTGTTGGGCAAAAACAGCTGCCGAAAAAAACAGCAGCGGCACCACACAGGCGACTAATCTAATAGTCAACCTGGGGACAATTGAAGCCTTTCCCATATAGCAATTAATTAGGTTAAAAGTGTATTGACCGTTAGTTCAAATTCTATACTAAAATTATTATTTCTTTATACTTAAACGTTGTACTTTTTTATCAGGTAATCACAATTTTTAAGCTAAAAACCAGGTTTTAAAGTTGAAAGTTTAAAGTTCTCTATTAAGGGCCCTGAACTTAAAACGGTAAACGAAGAACTCAGGAGCTTCTTTTATAACGTGAAGTGAGTGTACTGGGCACGCATTTTAAAAAGGGCGGTGATCAGGCCACCCTATAATTTACTTTACAATCTTGTTGCCCAAAGGTTTTCTGTAACGCCTGATAAATTCGGAAGGGGTCATTCCAAACAGTTTGGAGAACTGCTCTCTAAAATATCTAAGATCATTAAAACCTGTAGCGTAAGTAACTTCTACAACCGTTTTACTGGTGTTAATCAATATTTCCGCCGCTTTCCTTAATCGCAAATACCTTACAAATACGTTTACGGTCAACCCGGAAATAGCTTTGATCCTTTTGTATAAGGTCGGCTGGCTCATGCCTATCTCCTGGCAAAAGAGCTGCACGTTAAACTCCGGCTTGTCCATATATTGGTCTACGATCTCGATACACCTTTCCAAAAATTCTTTATGATCCGCTTCAATGCTGGCCGTCGGCTTTAGCGTAATGGCATTGAAGAAATATTGCTGCAGCCTGTTCCTGGATGTTAAGATATTCTGCACCCGGGCAACAATCAGTTCTTTGCTAAAAGGCTTACTCACATAATCTTCCGCGCCACACTCCAACCCCGTTAGTTTTGATTTTTCAGAAGCGCTCCCCGTCAATAATATGATGGGAATATGCGCCAGGTGCGCCTGTTGTTTTAGCTTACGACACAATTCAATACCATCCATTTTGTCCATGATAACATCGCTGACGACAATGTCGGGCAATTCCTTGCTGATCAGATCAAAAGCAGCAGCGCCATCGCTTGTTTCATAAATAGTAAATTGATCCCTGAATATGTCCCTTAAATAGCTTCTGAGCTCGGCATCATCATCAACAATGACCATGGTTGGCAGCCCCGAAATGATCTTGTCAATCACCTTTGACTTGTTGTCCGCGGTTGTATTCTCTTCCTCGCGGCTTTCTTCCACCAGTTCATGAATAATGCTGGCACGATGGCTCCTGTCTTCTTCATGGGCATATTCCATGGAAGCCTGTTTATTCCTGGGAAGGATCAGCGTGAAAGTGCTGCCCATTCCTTCCGTACTTACGTAGGATAATGACCCGGCATGTGCTACAGCCAGTTTCTTTGACACATATAACCCAATCCCAAACCCGGTGTGTGACGCCTTCCCGGTATTGTTGGCCTGGTAAAAGGCATCAAATAACCGGTGGCTGATATTTTCGGCAATGCCACAGCCGGTATCTTTAACAACGATCTGTATTTGCCCGCCCTCATCAGTCAGCGACAATTGCACTTCTCCGTTGGGCGGGGTATACTTCAGGGCATTTGAAAGAAGGTTAAATAAAATTATTTCAATTTTCTCCTTGTCTCCACAATAGCATATTTCATCCGAAGGCCTGTCAAAATTCAAACTGATATTTTTGGATGCTGCCCGTTGCGCAAAGCTCAGGAATACTTCGTTACATACTTCATTGATGTCGAAACCGGAAAGGTGGAGCTGCTGCTCTATGGACTCCACTTTCCTGAACAACAACAACTGATCCACCAGGCTTAATAAACGCCGGGCATTCCGGTGTACGGTCGACAACTTTTTTTGAATGTTCTCCGAATTCACTTCCGCCATAAGGTCCTTCAAAGGGCTTACAATTAATGTCAGGGGCGTTCTGAACTCATGAGAGATGTCTGTGAAAAAAGAGATCTTTCTTTCTGTCAGTTCTTTTTCTTTTTGCTTCTCCACCAATGCCAGCTTAATTTCATATCGCAACCGGTCCTGGCGCCGGTAATAATAGATAAAGGCACAGACAATACCGATGGCAACGGCTGCATACAATAAATACGCCCACCAGGTCCTGTACCAGGGCGGCAACACCTTAACAGACAACAATTGCACTTCCTCATTCCAAACCCCATCCGGGTTCATCACCCTTACATAAAATGCATAGGCGCCCTCCCGTAAATGGCTGTAATTGGCCGTCTTTATATTATTGGCAATACTCCAGGTCTTATCCCACCCTTTTAAATAATAAGCGTAATTCAGGTTATCTGCATTTGAATACTGCAATGCGGTAAAATCAAATGACAGGATGGCCTTGTTAAATGGGACCGTTATGCTGGTGATAATGTCTTTGTTGCGGGAAGAAACGTAAGCCGTGTCGGTTTCTACAGGAGAATTGTCGATTTTTACCCCGGTGAGAAACAGGCGGGGGATATTTTTTTTGTCATAAACGCTGTCCGGGTAAAAACTATTAAACCCTTTGATCCCTCCAAATAAAAATTCCCCGTTTGCAGCGATCATGGCGGCATTAAAGCTGAACTGGTTGCTTTGCAATCCATCCGCCTGCGTAAAATTCCTGAACGTATGTAAAGCAGGATTGTAACGGCACAGGCCATAATAGGTGCTCAGCCAAAGATCACCCTGGTTGTCTTCCAGGATTCTCATGATCCCATTGTTAGGCAATCCTTCTTTGGTTGTTATTCGCCGGTACGTCCCTTTTTCCCGGTTAAATAACAGCAGCCCGCCTCCCTCTGTGCCCACCCAGAAATGATGTTGTTTATCTTCGCAGATACTCCTTACAGGATACCCGATAAAGAATGATCGATGTCGCTTTTTTCCGGGATCTATCTTTATTAAATAATTGTAATTGCCTCCCCATAAATTACCTGACCTGTCTTCCTTCAACACCTGCAGATCAACCAATGAACTATCGAAAAGCTCAAACTGATCGGCAGTCCTGTTATACAAATACAAATGACCTCTGTTGCTGGCAGAAGCCCATAAACGTTGTTGCCTGTCTTCATAGATCTGCCAGACATTCTTCTCCGCAATTTTTTGAAAAGGATTATAACAGGCATAATGCCTGAACGTGTTGTTTGCTCTGTTCAGTTTGTCTATCCCCCCGAACCAGGACGAGATCCAGAGATCGTTTTTAAAATCCCTGGCCATGTAGGTGATAAAGTTGCTGCTGATAGAACCAGGGTCGGCTGAATGAACATATTTCGTGAAGCTATTCTTTTGTTTATCCCAGTAACGTAACCCTGCCCCATCCGTCCCGATCCATAAGTTCAACCGGTCATCTTCGCAAAGAGACAATATAAAATCGTTCACATCTTCCGTTCTCCCCTGGTGATACGAGATGGTCCTGAACGGGTGAAGATTCTTTTCCAGGATATTCACGCCACCCCTGAGCGTTCCGATCCATTTACGGCCTTCGTCATCGATGAAGATATTATAGATCGAATTACTGTTGATGGCTTCTCCCGTTAAAGAAAGCGGCAGGGCCTTTCCGGCGCCCGGCGGTAAATACCACAACCCGTTCCCGTCAGTAGCAATCCACAGCGCCCCATTGCGGTCTTCTGTAAGGTCTCTTACGATCATTTGCGGGATGGGATCGAATGGTGTAATGGTGTTTTTGTAAACCCTCGCTACGCCTGAATCGCTTACGATAAAAAGATCGCCATCGGACCTTGAAAAAATAGCGTAGCATTGTGTTAACCCTGTAGCAACGGCAGCTATTCTTCCACTTCCGATCTCATATTTATATAGGCCGAGGTCCTTAACAAAGAACCATACCGCCTTTTTGGTTGAATCGTATTCAATGGCCTGTACATTGTACGCCCCACAGGTTTCCCCGGGAAGCACCATTTGTTTTCCTGGCTGGTTGTTACCGGTAAATACAATAAGCCCGCTATGCGCTGTGCCAACCAACATTACGTTGCCGGCCTTCTTTATCGACAAAACAGCATCATACAGGGGAACAGTTTCGGAGCTATGGGCTTTTCTGAAGCGGGGCGTGAAAAAAGCAGACCGGCTGGGGTCATAAATACTTATGCCCTTTCCTTCTCCTATCCAGATCTTATTCTCATTGTCGGAATTGATACAAAAAACATGATTATCCAACAGGGAGGTTGGATCGCCTATGGTATTTCTAAAAACGCGAAAGGAGGATCCATCATACCTGTTCAACCCGTCATAGGTGCCAAACCACATAAAACCATTATGGTCCTTGTAAATACAGGTTACGGCATTGTTTGAAAGGCCCTGATCGATGCCCAGGTATCTTACAGATAATGTGTCGGAAGCAAAACAAGCTACTGCCCGGAAAAGAAAAAATAAGTAAATGGCAAATTTCATATTCTACAAAGGGAACCGGCTAAATTTACCTAATTTACTAAATACATGCTAACTATTTTTTAAAAGTTTAGTACCCTCGATCTACCGCTGGCATTTCTGATCGTTACCGACTGAACGTTGCTGTCGACTAAAATAAATCTTGATGATTGGGATAAAAAAGAATTTCCATAATAAAATTCTTCCTTCCGGGTTCTGTTGTTTTTCTCCCTTACAATGGCGCTCACATCATCCGGGTTAACCGGCACGTTCTTTACCGTCCGCTTCAATTGATACAGTTTCAGCACATCCTGGTGCTGGCTTGCAGCCACCAGGTAATGGCCCGATGCACTTATTAATTTAACCAGCGCTTTACCATTGTGCGGGATATAGATCCCGCTTTCGCTGATAGATCGGGGAAAAAAATTGCCTTTCCCGTCACCTTTTAACAGCAGTCCGTTCAACGCATCATATCGCCCCGTACCTACTTCGGTCCCATAATCATTTCCATTGAGCAAGACGTCCAGATTGCCATCGCCGTCGAAATCGTCGGCAACCATCCCGTTGATGACCGATACCTGTGCTTCCCGGGGCAAAGGAATTAAAGTGAACTTTCCGGCGCCATCGTTTCGCAAATAACAGGATTGCAGCATGTTGGCCTGTAGCCGAAGGGCCCCGTTCCGTTGTTCCGGCGTAAGGATGTCATCCATGGTTGCCAGGGCGAAAGGTTTATAAGTAGGATACCTTTTTTTGATCCCGGGAAACTGGCTCGCAATATCGTCCCGGCCAAAAGCAGGAAATTCCTTTTTTTGGCCCTGCGCATCCGGAAGATAGAGAGAAGGTATGGCGATATAGGGCCCGTTCTTTTCAAAATCCTTGGCGGTAATGCAAACAGGAAAAGAGTCATTGCCCTGGTAAAAAGTATTTGATCCTACGTTACCAATAATGTAATCTGTTCTTCCCGTATGCCTGAAGTCCCCTGCTACGATGCTATTCCACCAGCCTGTTTTACCGGCCACACCTGATGCGGCCGTAACATTGGTAAATTTTCCGCCAACATTTTTTAAAAACGTTACCGGCATCCATTCACCCACAACGATCAGGTCGGTTTGCCCGTCATCATCAAAATCCGTAAACAGCGCATCGCCAATCATTCCGATGTTTTTCAGTGCAGGGGCCACCCCGGCAGTGACATCCGTGAATTTCACCTGGCCTTTTTCGGAGTCATTACGAAAAATGAAACTGCTTACCGGTTTTGGATATTGAGCAGGGGCAACGCGGCCCGACACAAACAGGTCTAATTTGCCGTCATTGTTAAAATCAAAAGCCCGTACGCATAATTTGCTGGTATAATTGACCGGCAGCGCGGAAGCCGCTTCCTGAAATTTTCCTTTGCCATCGTTGAGGTACAATTTATCCTGGTAGTGGATGCTGTCGGGGGCTAACGAATACCCGCCTCTGGCTATGTACAGATCGGGCCGGCCATCACCGTTGGCATCGAAAAGCAACAGGCCTTCGTCTTTTGCCTGACTGGTTGGGGCGTTCAGGCCAGGCAATAATTCCTGCTGGCTGAATTTCCCGTTTTGCCGTTGTAAAAACAACTGTGCCGGTTTCACGGAGTTGCCGCCAACGATCAAATCATCCAACCCATCGCCATTTATATCGGCTGCTGCCAGCGCAGGGTTATATTCTGACAACTTGTGCGGTAACAATGTCTGAATATTGAAATCAATATAGGGGTTATCCTGGTGAACATAGGTAATGCCGGCAACGGCGCTCACTTCCGTGAACAGCGACTGCTGATCGATCAGTGGCTGCTGACCCGGATCGGTTGCTGTTGCGTCCTCGATGTTCACAACGATCGACCGGTCAACCGGTACGCTTTTTAGCGTTTGTTTTTTCCCGTTGTTCCACCTTACTACCAGGGAGTCGAGCTGGCTTATTTTTCCCAACCCAAAATGCGCCCTATTTTGTACAGACGAGAGATACCCACGGTATGGGTTATTATCGTACGCCTGTTGTTTACCATGGTCATAAAAAATAGCGGCCGTGGCGCCGATGCCATTTATATTTTGTTTACCGCCTTTGAAATGAATATTCAGGTAATGGGTAGAAATAGTGTCGTTGTCTCTTGACGTGTTCCTGTACAACAAGGCTTCATCATCGATATTGTTTATCACCATGTCCATGGCCCCGTCGTTGTCCAGATCGGCGTAGGCAGCGCCGTTTGAAAAGGTAGGCACATTCAACCCCCAGCTCTTGCTCACATCATCGAACTGGCATGCGCCGTTATTTTTAAAGGCATAATTGTGCAATTTCACCTGCGGGATCATGTCAAGGAGTTGCCGGTTACTGATAGTGCCGCCCGACTGTTTGCGGTAGGCGATAAAATCATGATCCGACCAATCACGCGGAAAGCCGTTGGTGATAACCAGGTCACGGTAACTGTCATTATCGAAGTCAGCCACCAACGGCGCCCAGCTCCAGTCGGTTTGCGACATTCCGCTCATAAAGCCGATCTCACTGAAAACCGGCATGCCTGTTGAATCATGCTGCCCTACTGCGGGCCCCTGGTTTAACTGCAGGGTATTGCGCACATACTGGTATTGGTAACCGTAATTGTCGAAGTTCTGACAGATGTTCGGATTGTTGGCAGGCGCCATCATTTTTTTGCGATAATTATCTTCAGCGCTCATGTCCAGTTCCACCACATCAGGAAGCCCGTCGTTGTTAATGTCCACTACATCCTGCCCCATGCTGTTATAGGAGGTGTGTTTGAAATATTCCTTCGCCCTGTTTGTAAAGGTGCCGTCGTGGTTATTGATGTAAAGAATATTATTGGAAATAAAATCATCGGATACATAAATGTCTTTCCAGCCGTCATTATTGAGATCGCAAATGCTCGCGGCATGGACGTACCCTTCAAAAAGTATCCCTGCTGCATCCGAAACGTCATGAAAAACAGGATGACCGGTATGGGGGTCCGGCTCATTTTTATACAGCCTTCCGCGGTTGGGTCCTGCGGTTGGCTTTTCCTGCCCTGTAAAAACGGAGGCAACATAGTCGTTCGAAGCTTCGTTAACGGTCAGGTACATGTCAAGATCGCCGTCATTGTCGTAATCAAAAAAGCTGGCCATGGTCGATTGAACATGGCAGTCCAGGCCGTATTCGGCGGCCATGTCCCTGAATTGAGGAATGCCTTCTTTATCCCTGCCGAGATTAATGTACAGGATATTTCTTCTCCTGAGCGGATCTTTATACAGGGTATTGCAAATATACATGTCCATCAATCCGTCGTTATTGATATCCACTATAGCCACGCCCCTTGCCCATCTTCCCATTCCTTCAACCCCGGCTTTTGCAGTAATATCTTCGAAACGGAAATCGCCCTTATTGAGGTATAATTTGCAGGGCGCCATTCCGCCCGTTAAAAAAATGTCGGGCAGTCCATCGTTATTAAAATCACCAATGCCAACACCCCCTCCGCTATAGATATTGACTACAGCCAGCGGGTTGATGGAGTCGTTCTCGACGATCGTATTGTTAAATGTAATGCCGGAATGTGAGGAGGCGATCTTTTCGAACAGGTGGTGTTCGCGGTTGCAGGATAAGCTAAGAGCGATGAACAAAATGGTGCAAATCCTTTTCATAATAAACTCATTTAAATAATGCCTCCTGATAAGAAACAAAGGCCCACTGTAAAAACAGCGAGCCTTTCAAACGAATGCTTGTATGATCAATAAAACGGATTTTGAATCAATTTCAGGTTTTTATTCATTTCGTCATAAGCGATGGGCAGGAAATAAGATTTGGGACTCCATGCTCTGCCGCCGGAGTAATCCAAATTGGCATAATTGCCGGCTCCGCTCACATTGGCAACGGGCGTGTAAACGGGTGTGCCGGAACCATAGGCTGTAGAACCGGTGTAAGGATAAAAGATATGAATGCTCCACACATTGCTGAAACCGGCTTTTTGTCCATATACAGCCGGGTCGCAGATCATCCAGCGACGCATATCAAAATAGCGTAATTCTTCAAACGCCAGTTCAATCTTTCGCTCATGTTGCAGGGTTGCCTTCGTAGCAGTTCCGATAGCGGGCATACCCGCTCTTTTCCTTATCATATTGATATAGGTAGTGGCAGTGGCTGCGTCGCCCAGGCCCAGACTGGCCTCGGCATAATTAAGCAACACTTCGGTATAACGCATATAACGCCAGGGTGTAGACTGCAACACTTTCAATGGGTCCAGATTCGGATCGCTCCATTTTCTTAAATAATAGCCGGTGGGCGACCAGTTCCAGATATTGGCACCGGTAGGAGGATTATGGGTATCGAAGCCGCCGGCTTCATACTTAATATCATCGGTAGTGGGATGAGTAGCCGAGGTGTCCTGATACCCGGTTTGCAGTTTACCAGTTGCTTCATGGGGTAAAATGTCAGTTGTTCTTTGGCGCCAGTTAGCGCCATCGTACAATACCGTGGCATAAAAACGGGGATCGCGGTTTTGATAGGGTTTGGCAGCATGAACCGGGTTGCTCCAGCTAAAGGTAGTGCCATCATTCATCTCATACTCATCTACGAATTGTTGGGTGGGCGCATCAACTCCCCAACCCCAAAAGCCATTGGGATTATGGAACAATCCGGGGCCATACGTTTTCCCATAATCGTTCCAGTTGGCAACCGTATTGGTGGAAACATATTTTACAAAAATATCTTCCGGCGTACTCATTTGAATAAAGAGATTGCCATAATTGGTGGCTGCCTCCGTTTGTGATGCGGGGTTAGGCTGGTACAGGGAATACACGCCCAGGTTTATTACCGCCAATGCCGCGTCCTTTGCCTTTTGCCAACGGGCCTGCCTGTCGCTGGGCGAAAAGCTGGTATACCTTACCAGTTCAGGGTGTGCATAGCCGGCAAACGGATCGGGCACCGTACCGTTGCCACCATTGTATAGATCACTGGCTGCAAATAACAGGGCCCTTGATTTTAAGCCAAGTGCCGCGCCTTTGGTAGCCCTGCCTACCTGTGTTTGTGTTACAGGAAGATACTGGGCAGCGCTGTCGCATTGGTCTGAAATAAACTGAATACATTCGGCATACGAGTTCCTGGGAACGCTGAAACTATCCGTTAATGCGTAGGCCGTTGTAATAATGGGCACCCCACCATACAAAGACACCAGGTTGTGGTACAAATAAGCCCTCACGAAAAACACTTCTCCCATCAGCTCATGCTTGGTAGCCGTATCAATGGGCGCTGTATTTATTTTAGAGAAGAACATATTGGTAGCCCTGACGAAAGAATACTCATTGCTCCAGGCAAGATGTTGTAATTCGGGGCAATTATTATTGTTGAACGGCCCTAAATTGCTGGGGGTTAACTGGCTTAACATGGCCTGTTGTTGTCCGGCCCAGGTACAGGCCTGCGTAAGCGCTTCATCAGTAAGCGAAGCCAGCATTGTCCAGTCGAAACCATGCGGCAGCCCCTGGTACATATTATTAACATAGGCCATTAACAATCCGGGATCTGTGGATTTGAAAACAGCATCATCAGAAACTGCACTCACCGGCGTTTGGTCCAGTACTTTTTTATTGCATGATATGTGCGGGCCTGCTACAATGGCCGCTATCAAAATAATGCAAACAATATTTTTTTTCATGTGTATTTTTTAATCTGTTCAGCAATCAATAACTACGGATATTAAAACGTCAGGGTCATTCCCATAGACATCACACGTGATAATGGATAATTACCACCTGAAATACTCGGTATTGCACTTTTCAGATCAGTTGGTTTGGCATTGGCGCCCGCCTCAGGATCAAAGTCTTTCAACCCGGGACACCAGGTAAGCAAATTTTGTCCGCTCAAATAAACCCGCAGATTTTTAATACTTGCTTTCTCAAGCAATTTTGAATCGAGTGTATAGCCGAACTGTAATGTTTTTAAGCGAACATAATCTGTTTTATGAAGGAAGAAGGTGTTGCTGGTATTATCCCAATAATAGTTACCGCGATTGGGTGTTCTTGGAATGTCGCCAGTAGGATTGTTAGGAGACCAGCGGCCGTCCAACAAACTTTTACGGAAATTGGTGAATGTTCCGCCATCTGAATTAACATAGGTAACAGCTCCTGTTGCACCCTGCAATAAGATCGACAGATCGAAATTTTTATAACCCAGATTGATATAGGTGCCAAAAGTAAATGTAGGGATGCTGCTTTTGTAGATCCTTTTTTGCTGGCGGGAATCCATGGTATCGTTTTTCGCAACATCCACATACATGATATCACCCGGTGCTGGTTTTGTACTAAGTCCCCAGGAGGTA
>JAJKIL010000148.1 GCA_021154515.1 Niastella sp.
GGGTTTAATGGTTTCAAATGATTAATGCCAAAATCGATACTAATCGTTTGCTGATAACCGGAAATTCCCCCTATATAAAAACACTCAGAGTAGTGTTATAGACCAAACCGCTTTTAACTTTTTTGCCAGAGTACAAAAATAACTTTTGAGGGTTCAAATTTTTACTCCCCCAACCACCCCTCCAACACCCCGTTAAACTCCACCGGCCTTTCCATCATGGGCGCATGACCGCATTGTTCCAGCATTACCAGGGTAGCATTGGGCAAATAATGCTCAAACTCCCGGGCTACATGTGGCGGCGTTATCCTGTCATTATCGCCCCAAATTAGTAAGGTGGGTACTTGTATGGCAGGCAGCAGGTCGGCTACGTAATGGCGCTGGGCTGATTTGGCTGTGCGTACAATACTCATGCACTTGCGGGCATCGGTAGTAATGCCAAACACTTCATCAACCAGCGCTTTGGTGGCTACCGCCGGATCATAAAACGTATAGGCTACTCTTTCGCTAATGTATTCATAACTGTTTCGGCGCGGATAACCGCCCATACTCGTATTTTCATACAAGCCTGAACTGCCCGTTAAAATAAGCCGGCTTACATTTGCCGGATGGCGATGGGTATATAGAATGGCTACATGTCCGCCAAGGGAATTGCCAACTAGCACCACATTGGTAAGACTGTTCTTATCTATATAAAACTCCAGGTAATCGGTGAGGTAGGACAGCGGATCGTTGTTGTGCCGGTCAAAAATGGGCAGCTCGGGGATGTGTAATTCATAGTCTTCCTGAAAATGTGCTATTACCCCACGCCAGTTGCTCAATCCGCCAAACAACCCATGCAACAATACCATGCTTTGTTTCATGTTTTTTTCAGCAAATCTATCGGCATCGAAAACGCGTGGTCGTGATCTCAATCACAAAATTTACGGCCGGAGAGTAAGATCCTTGCCCGGCTTACTGCTTCGCGACTGATGTACAGGTACCGCGCAATATTGGTGAGCGAGATCTTCTCCACAATCGCCGGCCGGTGTTCCAGCAAAAACCGGTAGCGCTGGATGGGACTCTTTAATGAGAGTATATACTGGTGCTCGGCCTGCTGTTCCATCAACTCCTGATATAATTGTAAATTTACATGCAACAGGTTCCGGTGCTGATCGTACAATGGCTGCAGCTTTTTGGTATTAATGCGTAAGATCACCGAATCTTCCAACGCGGTTATGCAAACATTTGAGGGCGCTTTTTTATGAAAGCTTTCACAATTCGCCAGGAAATCATCAGTAAAACTAAACTTCACGATCTTCTCTACCCCTTCATCATTCAACAAACTGAATTTAAACTGGCCGCTCAATACAAATGCCGAATACCGGGCCACCCTGCCATATCGCAAAAAGGTTTCGCCCTTACGGATATACCGTATGGTAGCCATGTTATCCAGGATCTGCCACTCTTCGGTGGTTACCTGCGGATACTTCTTACTCAGGCGCTGATAGTATGGGGGTAATTCCATTAGTTGTGTAAATAGGGAACCAAAATAATAATTTTCTACAAAAACGCCATCAACTGCTGGTAGCTGGTTATTTTTTTTAATCCGGGCATTGGTTCATATCGCTCATATTTGTCATACCACACTACATCGAGGCCCAGCTCCTGCGCTGCTTTTATTTCTGACTGCAGGTCGTCGCCAATTACCAACACGTCTTCTTTTGCATATCGATGACGAAGTATAATCTCAACAAACACATCTTTCTTTGTTTTGTTGGAAGTGGAAGGATCAACTATATGAATTTCCCGGAAGTCATTTTGCAAACCCATGCGGTCTACCTTGCTTTGTTGCATATTCGGAAAACCTGTTGTCACTAAATATTTATCAATAGGCAGTTGCCGCACCAGGGCATAATCTTCGAAGGGTTCAATGGGGGCATTGTATACCAATTGTTGTAACAACGCAATACTCTTTTTTGTAAGTTCCTCGCTAAACTGATAGTCGTTTGCAATGTGCTGAAAAGGCCGCCGCATTACTTCATCCCTGATCTTGTCCATATGCTGTAGTTGCGTTCCATCCTGTTCTAACAATTCAAACAAAGGCGCAAACAAAGTATGGCCAATGGTGTATACGGAATAGATGGTGTTGTCCAGGTCAAAGATGATGGCTTTCTTCTTCATAAAACGCCCTGTTTTTATAAATTTACGTAACTTGTGGTCATACCCTGGGTCCTATGCTACAATATGCTACTTATACTAAATTCTATTCGCCTGTTGATGCGCAATTCCTGGTCTCCCTGTTAGAAAAACATCATATTCCCTATACCATGGAGCATGAGGTGAACCAACTCGACAAGGTATATCTTGGAGAACAGGCTGAGGCAATGTATGCGCTGCAAATCCCCAAGGAAAAATTCAACCACGTTAATCACCTGCTGGCCGAACAAGCCATAAAAGATATGGCTGAACCGGGTTTTGAACACCTGATGCAAACTTATTCTGTTAGTGAATTGCAGGAGATCATTCATCACCCCGATGGCTGGAACGCCTATGACCTGCAGGTGGCCACCACCATACTATCTGAAAAATTACAGGCGCCGGTAACTTTGCCTTCTATTCATACGGATAATTTTAAACCTGTACGGCTTGAGTGGATCTGGATCCTGCTGGGTTACATCGTGAGCCTGCTGGGCGCGACTTATTTCTTTTATCTGGCCATTGCCGGCTTCTTCAGCGGGCTTGTTGTTAACCAGGCTAAAAAAACGTTGAAGAATGGTACTACCGTAAAAATGTACGATCGATGGAGCCGTATGCATGGCCGCGCTATCATGATCCTTGCTGCGGTTTGCATGGCTATTAATTTCATTTTGTTAATGAATTTATTTAAGACCAGATAGGGAAATTATTTCTACACCTGCTTTTTAACTCGTTTTTACTTCGGGATTGGTGGTAAATGGCCCATTATTGAACAACAACGTTTGTGTGGGTAATGCAAATGAAATATTCTCCTTTTTAAACGCATTCAAAATAGCCAGGTAAATAGCCTGTTGCCTGTCCATATACAAATTATAATCAGCGCTTAAAACATAATACACCACTTCAAAGGTGAGACTGAATTGACCGAATGCTGAAAAATGCGCGCGGTCGAATACGGTGGTTTCCTGGGTCTGAATGATCTCTTTTACCATGGCTGGCACCCTGGCCACTTTCTCGGGCGGGGTATTATACACGATATTGAAATTAAACACTACCCTGCGTTTTTCCATTCGTTTGTAATTGTGAATGCGGGCATTCACCAGGTTGGTATTGGAACAGATCAACTGTTCACCGCTTAACGTTCTGATGCGGGTACTCTTCACCCCGATGTATTCTATTGAACCCATTTTATCATCTACAATAATAAAATCGCCTACTTCAAATGGCTTGTCGAAGAAGATAACAAAATAGTTGAACAGATCGCCCAGAATGGCTTGTGAGGCCAGTGCAATGGCTACGCCGCCAATTCCCAGCCCGGTTACAACGGAAGTAATATTATACCCAAGGTTGTTGATGAGAAAAACAAGCGCCAGGATCCATAACACAATATTTATAATTAGAATAATTCCCCGGGCCTGTTTCTTTTTTTCAACGTCTTCGGCATCATTGCCCAGCGCATTATTGATCAAATAATTCAATGCTGAGGTAATGGTCTTAATGATAATAAACGTTACCACCACCATTACGGCTATGTGCAGCAGCCTGTTTACTTTGGCGCTTACTATAAGGTAAGAAATGCCCAGGTACAACGCGCCCAGGTATAACGCAGGCAACAAGGCGCCTTCGGTGAGGTGTACAATAAAATCATCTAAGGTAGTACGGGTTCTGGCAGAATATGCTTTAAACCGTTTTAACAATACTACGCGGCCTACGCGTATTATAGCCCATGAAACCACTATTATGCCTATGGCAATAAACCAGTTTAACAGCGTGTTTCCCCCTATAATTCTTTCCCACCAAGGCATGTTATTATTTTTGTACAGGTACCCAAAATACCATGCCATAGGGGGATAAAATAAAGAAATTTAATAATTTAGAAATGCTTTCCTGATCTTGTTCCTGCCTACGGTATCTTCCGGCATCTTTAACTCCTGGTGTACCGGGTATTTCATAAATGGCTCATTGGTAGGCGCTGACACGCTGTTCACTCTTTTTACCTGTTCCAGCAATTGATTCACTTCTACGTTCCGGTGGGCCGGTGAAGCACACATTTGCATGCGGTTGATAACGGTTTTCGACAACCAGCGCGCCAATGGGAAATTCAGAATAGTATCTTTTGTGCCATTGCTGTTTACGACTATATCGTTGATGAGGTCTTTTAAGATCTCTGATTCCAATCGTTTTTTGTGGTTATCAGTCACGCCAGCTAAATTAGCATTGACCAGGTTCTTAGGATTTAATTTTATGGGGAGGAACACGACGTTTTCATCTACCGCGCCTACATACCTTGCCTTTTCTTCAAAATAAGAAGCGCTGCCTTCAAACGGCTGACTGAACAATGCGTGCAGCGGTTGCAGTAAGACCGGTTCGCTTTCCATTTTCTTATACAACTCTTTTTCGCCTGAACCGTTTTTCAGGTACAGGATATAGATCTTGTATTTACCGTTTGGCGGTTCTTTATCGAGCTTAATTTTTAACTGCTGGTAAATATCCAGGGTTGATTTCAATCCTGAATTTTCATGATAGCCGCCATCTACAAAACTGCCCAATCCATTCACATACGCGGGTGCACTAAACAGGGGGAACAACTCACTGGTATTACAGGCCTGTCCCAACGAAATGGGCATTTTTATGCCTTTACAACGCCGCACCCCGTTATCGTCGCAAACGGAATCTTCATACAAATAACCGGCTACATCGATGGCTTCGTTAAAATAAGTTTCACCCAGTTTAATGGAAGAGAAAATGCCGCGGCGGCCATCGTTACTTCTACAGGTATTTATCAGCACAATGGGCGTGTGCTTCCGGTACTGCATGCCGTTGTCCTTTTGCTCATAAAAGAAATACATAAAATCTTTTTTCAACGTCATGCCGCTGTCGTCAATGTCGCAGTCATCCCAATCTTTATAGCCCTTTGCTTTCAGTACAGCTCTTGCCGTAGCTTTTGCTTCTTCATTCTGTAAGGTGGAATTGCGGTCTTTTTTCCAGTTGCCCGGCACCAATGATTTATACAGATCGGTAAGCAGCAAACCCCGGATAGAACTGCCTACATAATTATTCGCATAGATGGTTGCCGGTAACTCCAGCCAGCTGCTGTCGATATTGGTGGCATCGCGGGTATTATCCCAAAAGGTGAACACAGTGCCCAAGCCTACCGAGCTGCCCGATACAGTTGATATGGAAAAAATGTGATTGCGAAACGCGCCCTTGGTATCATAATCAAAATTTATCAGGTTCTGGCTGAGCCACAGCCCGGCCCTTGAGCCGCCGCCTTCCCCGCTTACGAGGATAACAGGATACGGCCCCCCGCTCCTGTTGGCTTCAATGTCTTTTTTCAACGCTTCATATCTTGCTGAAAAATCATCGCGCTGGCTATTCACAAACAGCGTTCCGTTGGCATTCGGGTCCATGGTGTAATGACTGGTATTGAGATGCCAGTGAAAGACGCCCATTACAATCACCACACCCATTCCTGCTAATGCGGCAGCCAATTGCCTTCTTTTTGATACGTTGATGACGTACAGAAAGAGATCGATGGCAAAGACATACACCGAGAACATGTACAGCATCAACGACTCCGGCGCAAAACTCAACCGGAAAGGCAGGTAGTAGATCAACAATACGATGAGGGTATGGGCTAACAGGCAGGAAAAATAAATGATGCTGTTGAGCTTGTATTTGGTGATCAACGATTCACCGGGCACCACGCCCGAGGCATGCACGCGCAGGATCCGGTTATCAGCCTGGTGATAGACCAAATACACAAACACGGACAACACATACAGATTTATCGCCAGCAACACTTTTGCCTGCGTGTA
>JAJKIL010000149.1 GCA_021154515.1 Niastella sp.
ATAAAGAACCTGGCATTGAAAGAACCAGATATCTTTATTTCTTCTTTTAACCGCCCCAACCTGTATTACGAAATACAGCCCAAGATCAAGAAAGATCAAACGATCAAAAACATTGTGCGCTTCATTGTTTCAATGAAAGGCAAGAGCGGTATCATTTATACATTAAACCGTAAAACAACTGAAGAGCTGGCCGACATGCTGATGGCTAATGGCATTAAAGCCGTTGCATATCATGCCGGTCTGGACAGTAAGTTGCGTGCAGAACGCCAGGACCTCTTCTTAAATGAAGATGTACAGGTGATTGTTGCCACTATTGCTTTTGGAATGGGAATAGACAAACCGGATATCCGTTTTGTAATTCACTATAATATTCCAAAAAGCATTGAAAACTATTACCAGGAAACCGGCCGTGCCGGTCGGGATGGACTGGAAGGAAAATGTATTTTATACTATTCGCATAAAGACGTATCAAAGCTGGAGCATTTGATGCGCGACAAACCGCTTAGTGAACGTGAAGTTGGCGCCCAGCTTATCAGCGAAACAGTAGCCTACTCAGAAAGCGGGGTTTGCCGCCGTAAGATACTGATGAGCTATTTCGGGGAAGAATATACCGAGCAAAATTGCGGACAATGTGATAACTGTTTACACCCCAAAGAGCACGTTGAAGCAAAAGATAATGTGGTGAAGGTGTTGAAGGCCATTAAAGCACTCGACGAACGCTTTGCCGCTGACTACACGGTTAACATCATTATTGGACGGCTAACCCCCAATATCGCCATGTACCGCCATGAAAGCCTTCCTGAGTTTGCCATTGGTAACGACCAGCCAGATCATTACTGGAATACGTTGATCCGGCAAATGTTGCTGGAAGGCTTATTGAGCAAGGATATCGAAGAGTATGGCGTATTAAAGATTACCAGGAACGGGGAAGCATTTGCCAAAAAACCCAAATCGTTCAAGATCGTATTGAACAATTTGTACGAAGAAGCCAATGCCGATGATGATGAAGGTGCTGCTGAAGCAGCCACCGGCGCCGCCGTCGATGAAAAGCTGTTTGAAATGCTGAAGGAGCTGCGTCAGAAAGAAGCCAAGCGCAAATCACTGCCGCCGTTTGTGATCTTCCTTGAAACTTCGCTGCAGGATATGGCAACCCTATACCCTACCAAACTTGAAGAACTTGAAAAATGTTCCGGAGTAAGTAAGGGTAAGGCCATTCGTTATGGTAAGCCTTTTATTGAACTGGTAGCCCGCTATGTGGAGGAAAACAATATTGTTCGTCCCGATGATTTCGTAATGAAAAGCGTGGTGAACAAAAGCGGTAATAAGGTATACATCATTCAACAAACAGATAAAAAGATACCGCTGGAGGTAATTGCCAAAAATAAGGGCTGGCGGATGGATGAAATGCTGGAAGAAATGGAGACCATTGCTGCCAGCGGCACCAAGCTTAACCTTGATTATGCCATTGCCGAAATGCTGGATGATAATGAACAGGAAGAAATTATAGAATATTTCAAAGGGTGCGAAACCTCATCGCTGCAGCTGGCCCTTGAAGAATTAGCCGAGCATAACTTCAACTGGGAACAGTTAAAGATCATGCGTATCAAGTTCCTGGCAATGTACGGAATGTAATCACGCTACATAAATTACTCAATCTGGAATGTATGCCCCGCCTGGCGGTGGCATACATTTTTTATTATATAGCCAGCCTAAGTTTCACAGGCATTCATCGAACAATAGAGACCTTTAATCGAAATAAGAGGCATATTTGGTTCCGGGATAATACTTTAGATTTCATAATCCCGTTTAAGAGTAAGTAATAACTCCTAAACGCTAAAATTAAGATCCTAATGAAAACCATTGTATTGATGGGCGTTTCATGCCTAATGCTGGCCGGGGTGTATGGCGTAATGAATAAGGAGAGTACAGTCAGCAAAGTTTTATCCTTTAACCAGGCCCATGGGGCCGCATCACCTATTGATGCCGGCGACAAGGATAAAACAAACAACGGCTTAACAAGTGAGCATACCGATCATAAAGCATCTACATCAAAAACCCTGGATGACAGCCATTGGATCGATGATCCTCTTTTTGAAAAGGCTGCCGGGTCTGATCTAATCATGGATAATGAAGTGGATGTTCCCCAGGCACAATCGAATCCGGAAATCATTAAGCAAACCACTCCCCACCAGGAGACTTCTGAGCCCCAACCCGAGATTAAACAACTGATTTTGGAATTGGATACAGACAGTACTGTTGGAAAGAAGGTACCCGTTGAATCAATTTAAAAGAAAGAATTTATATAAAGA
Organism: Niastella sp.; assembly: GCA_021154515.1. Taxonomy (GTDB): domain Bacteria; phylum Bacteroidota; class Bacteroidia; order Chitinophagales; family Chitinophagaceae; genus Niastella. The sequence continues at coordinate 2,310 of JAJKIL010000149.1, forward strand.
GACTGCAATAAGGGCATGAATAATGAATAAGCCAATAAGCACTCCGAGTAGGGTGCTTTTTTATTGAAATTGCTAGATTTTTTTAGGGTTTTTTGCTTGTTATTTCGGAATATCTCCTATTTTTGCAGCCCGATTTAGCCGAATAGGCAAAAATCAAAAAGGTGCGGTAGCTCAGTCGGTAGAGCAAAGGACTGAAAATCCTTGTGTCGGCGGTTCGATCCCGCCCCACACCACGAAGGCCCCTGATAAATATCAGGGGCTTTTTTTATATACTTCGTTTATATTTTTTATTCTATTTCTATTTGCACTAAATATTTACTATCAAACCTTAATTATTTTATTTTTACCTCATTGTACCTTTAATAACCCAATATGGCCAAATTGTCTATTATTATCCCGGTTTACAACGAAGCCGCAACTGTTCATTTGATTCTCAACAAAATTTGCAAGGTTGATCTCATTAACGACATTGAAAAGGAACTAATACTGGTAAACGACTGCTCAAGAGATAATACTGAAGAGGTAGTATTAAAATATATTGAGAGTAAACCAGATGTGGACATAAAATACTTCAAACATCAGGTAAATAAAGGAAAAGGCGCGGCATTACACACCGGAATTGCGCAGGCAAATGGCGATTATATAATAATTCAAGACGCCGATTTGGAATATGATCCGAATGAGTTCAATATATTATTAAAACCTGTAGTTGATGAATTTGCCGATGTAGTGTATGGAAGCCGGTTTATGGGCGGCAGACCACATAGAATTTTATTTTTCTGGCATACCATAGGTAACCGGTTCCTGACATTTTTATCGAACATGTTTACTAATCTTAACCTAACAGATATGGAAACATGCTATAAATTGTTCAGAGCTCCTATCATAAAGTCGCTTAAGCTAAAAGAACAAAGATTTGGGTTTGAACCAGAGGTAACCAATAAAGTTTCCCGGATCCCTAATATAAGAATATATGAGGTTGGGATTTCTTATTATGGAAGAACGTATGCTGAAGGGAAGAAAATTAACTGGAAGGACGGTTTTCGGGCAATTTTTTGTATTCTGAAATACGGACTGTTTAAATCTTAATATTTACCTAAGATAAAGCAGTAATTCTTTTTGCTTACAAAATTCAAAGGATGGGCGACATATTGTCAAAATATTACTTAATACCTGTATTAGTTATATGGGTCGTTATTCTTTTTTTGTACTTCAGGAGCATCGTGTCGGGAATTAAACTTATTAAAAAGTATCCGGGAGCAGAGAAGCGGAATAAAGCAGTTTATTGGCCTTTGGCTGCTATCATCGCCATGCTTGTCACTTTCGCCTTAACATTGCCGCTTTCATACGATGAGTCTTTTACATTTAATGAGTTTACATCAAAGGACATACTTACTTCTATTTCTAACTATCCTGTGCCCAATAATCATGTTTTTCATTCGATTCTTACTAATATAACCTGGGCAATATTTAGCTTTACCCGGTCTGAAATGGCAGTAAGGCTTCCGGCCTTACTTTTTACTGCTTTATCTCTGTATTTTATTTACACAAGGTTTTTTATTGAAAGGCTTTTTTCTGTCTTATTGTTTTCTGTCTTCTTTTTGCTGTCGCCCAATATTATTGAATATGCATTTCAGGCTCGTGGTTATTCTATTCAAATATTTTGTGGCGTTGCTTCTTATTTTTTTGCCGCTGATCCCCGGGTTAATCAATATGCCGGCTTCAGAGAAAGGATAAATGCCATATTACTGTTATCAGTTATTGGCATGTTCACAAGTCCTGCATATTTATATACAGCCGGCGCCATTTACCTTATATTCCTTACTATTAATTATAAGGAAATAAAAAAAGAGCTTGTTTTTTTTATCACAACCAATATCTTTTATGGTGCTACCATATTACTGCTGTACTCCCCAATAATCATATCGCAGGGAATACATCAAATTACAGCTAATCCTTATGTGAAACCCAATGAGCAATTCTCATTTCAAAAGGTAATTACCTATTTGGGGAATTTGGTAGATTATTTAACGCTTCCCTATTATATAGGTTGGCTTATACTGGCTTTGTTTATCTGGTATTCAATTAAGCAAAAACGGTATTATAACTTTTATTTCCTGGTTGTTCCTTTAGTTTTAATGATAGCATTAAAGCAGCTTCCCTTTTCAAGGGTTTTCCTGCCTTATGGTGTAATTATATTGTTAAATGCCTGTATGGCCATAACAGATGCTGTGCGGGTTAAAACTGCCAAGCCGGTAGGTGTATTCAAATCAGGACCTGCTGCTTTTGTATTAACAGGTATTTTCTGTATTGTGTCATATTTATACTTCAATAATATTCATCAAAAAGATGATTTAAGTAAAGCATATCATTTTAAAGAAATAGAATCTCCTCTGGCGGAGCATGATAAAGTTTATACAAGACATTTAAATACAAATTGGGACTTTACCGAGATACTTAAAGCCTATCTTACAATAAAGAAGAAAAGTAATTCAGTGGAAATTGAAAAAGACTTTAGCAACTACAATTTTAATTCATCCATTGTAATTTCAACGGATACTATCCCTGAATGGAAGGTAATTGATTCCACTTCCGATTTTTTGGGTAAACCAATAAAAGAATTTGAACCGGTAAGTTCTAATTAAAACCTTGAGGCCCAATGGCGCCAGACACTACGAAGAAAGATCACAGTGATGTGGCCTTTTTTATTGGTCAAACTTTACTAATTCTGCGTTTCAGCGGATTTGACAATTACCGCGTTGAATTGCCTCTTATTTCGTCTCTTCGTGATATTCCATTTCAGTATTGATCGACCAGATGTTCGATTTGTCGGCGATGCCGGCAACAATATTATCTACTGCAGTCATAGCTGTCAGCATGGAGTGGTCCGAATTGTTGTATTTGTGCATTCCATTGCGGCCTATAAGATAAAGATTTTGAAGACCGTCCACAAAGTTTCGGATGACGTCAAAACGATCGTAGGTCCCAAAGTAGGCAGGATAGGTTTTCTCCATACGAAGAACGGTGGCATCCAAAAGGTCTTCTTTTCGGGCAAGCCCGATCTTCTCCAGTTCGGTAATGGCCGTCTCCTTAATAACTTCTTCGGATTGGTTCCAAAAGTCGTCATCCTTGTTGCAAAAGTATTCCATGCCGATCCAGCTTGTTGCGGGGTCTTTTACCAGGAAAGGACTCCAGTTGTTAAAAAGCTGCAACCGACCCACCTTTACATCTTTTTCCTGTACGTAGATCCAGGTATCTTCCAGTCTAAGCTTTTGGAAGCCGCCTGTCGCCTTGTCCGGAACAGAGAATTGCTTTAGCAATAAGCCCACCGTAATAAAATCCCTGTATAACAAACCAGCCGCTATTTCCTTGACTTCGTCCGGTACACCGCCTAACATACCTCCAATAAGCTCATTTACGGGCATGGTAGAGAAAAAATAGTCACCTTCCCAGGTTTGTGATTCCCCAGTTTGTGCATTGACGGACCGAATGGCTGAAACTCCTTCTTTGTGATTGACTATGCTCGTTATCTTTTGATGGAAGATAATTTCACCGCCCATGCTTTCAACCTGCCGGGCAACCTCTTCCCAAAGTTGTCCAGGTCCTAATTTTGGATAAAGAAAGCGTTCGATCTGGCTGGTTTCTACATTTTTTTGCGCGATATCCTGATCTTCTTTTTTCTTACGCTTCAGTGCATGCGCAATAGCTTTGGTAATGGATACCCCCTTGATCCGCTGAGCTCCCCATTCAGCAGATATTTCGTTGCAACTAACTCCCCAAACTTTTTCGGTATAATCTTTAAAAAAGGTTTTATATAAGGTTTTGCCAAATCGATTGATCATAAAGTCCTCAAGCGTCCTTTCTTTTCGCCTCGGAAATAGCCGGGCAAATGTATAAGAGAAACCAATACTTATAGTTCGGAGAAGACCTAGTTTGCGAAGGGTATTGGCCGACAGGTTGAGCGGATAGTTAAAGAACTGACGGAGAAAATAAATGCGTGACAAACGGCGGCGCAACAGCATAACCTTGTTCTTGTCTACAGTAGAGCTTGTAGTTCCAGTATTATATAACTTGCGTGACCGGTTCTGATAGTTAATGTTTATTTCACCCTCAGTAGTGGTTTCCAAAGGCATAAAACGGAACCACCAATCCATAACCCTGTCCGATTTGGAAAAAAACCGATGCCCGCCTATATCGATCCGGTTCCCTTTGTAGTTCACGGTCTTGGATATACCTCCAATATCTCCGGTCTTTTCCAGGATAATTGGCTTTATATTAGTCCGTGTCAGTAATTCGTAGGCAGCTGTCAAACCAGCAGGTCCAGCTCCAATAATAATCGCTTTCTTGTCGTGATTAACAGTGTCTTTTTTCATGCAATAAGGCCGTGAAATTAGTATAATTTTTTTATGTCTTTTATGCTTTCTTCTTTACATTTGAGCATGTTTCGCATACCCCCCAGAACCCGCATAATATTTATCCTACTCGTTGCTATTTTTCTCTTTATTTCCTGGCTGGTCTTATTTTGTATTAAACCAGTGACTTTTTTTCCCGATTCCTATGATTACCTGGCAACGGCGGACCACCTGAGTAGTACTTCTTCCGGTCGTCCTTTATTATTTCCGCTATTGCTTCGAATAACGGGCATGTTACACCTGAAACAAAGCATCGTTTGTTACTTTATTCAAATTTTCAGCCTGGCATGTTTCTTTTGGTTTTGCGGTCCACGCAAAAAACTACTATCGTTAACAAATATTGGAATATTGATCGGGTTTCTTCTTCTGCCCGCCATCTGGAGTTATTGTGGCTCCTGTTTAACGGAATCCATTCTTTTTGCGGTAGAAATCTGGATTGTCATTTTCTTATCCTTACTTTTTTTTCCAAGACGCCAAACTTCGCTGGCATCGGCCATTCTGTATTCAGTGGCTATTGGCCTGCTTGCCATTCTGTTAAAGCCCTGGATCATGATTTACGTCATTGGCTGCAGTGTGTTGATCGCGGTGATAGCATGGTTCGGCAAAGCGTTCCGCTCTGCAAGGCGACCGGCTCTCGTTCTGTTTATTGTAACTATTGGAATTTTCGCCTTCAGCTACCGGTACAATATGAGCAAAAGTTCTTCTTCGGCCAATATCGGGTATCTTCTCGCGAACTCTGATAAAGTCGATGATTTAAAAGCAAGATTGCAGGAGGCGAAAGATTCTACAAGCGAAGAAGCCCGTTTCATTAGCCTGATTATTGACGACATTCAGTTGCTTAAGGCCAAATATAACAGCGACCCGTGTATAGCTCCGATGGAGGAATTAAAGGTGCTAAAAGTGTACGACAAAGCCTATGTGGATACTCTAAACAAAGCATTTCGGATAGCTTACTTCGAAAGAAAAAAAGACGTAATCAATCTGATGGGTTTGTCTGTTGAAAGATATGTAAAAGACACTAAATTAGGTCTTTCCTGTCTTGACGTTTGTTATGGTCCATATATAAAAATACTGAAAAAGAACGGGGTATATTTCGCAATTTGTTTTTTCCTGTTAACCTTTATTTATTGGTTTATCCGGAAGCGCAGGCAAACTGCTCCTTCATTCAAAAGGTCACTATCAGCCAATGGTAAACAGTTGCTTATTTTTGTTGGAGTACTCCTTTTCACTTCCATCTTTTTTGCACTATTCCTGGCTGTTTCAGGGGAATAGAATTAAGACGTACTGTTTTGCCGGCAGTTCTTTTCCAGTTGGCAGCTATAAGCTATCTTATCATTAACAGACATGAGCTAATGATGACAAAACATGATAACACCTAGCCCTTCTAGTCAATGCCAATGGTTATACATCAGCATTGCTTGTAGTTAATGCATTACTATTAGAAAGTTGGGCAAAAAAATACTCACGTACTATTAAAGCAAAATATTATACTGATTTGCGGCAATTTTACATGGTGTGATATCCGCTGTTGTTTAAGGTGATTTCATTCGAAAATCAGGCAAACTTAATTTGGAATCCGCCATGAAGAGGTCTAACTTACATTAAGCCAAAAGCTCGTTTTGCGAACACACCCAAACGCAACCAATCTTAAAATGTGCAGTACTTACTACGTTGATTGACTCCTCAACCCGCCACTTTCGTATCCATTCAGCCCGCACCTTATTTATCAACTTCTACATTATTTATTCATCACTAAAATGAAGGTTTATGTCATTCAACTTATTTGATTCAATAAGAGGATTTCTGGGCAATGATGTCATTGACAATGCCAGTAATGTTTTAGGAGAGAATGAAGGTAACATGCAGAAAGCGGTGTCCGGAGCAATTCCTGCGGTATTAACCGGCATTATGGATAAAGCAGGGTCAGGAGACGCAGGGAACCTCCTTAGGATGGCTAAAGAAACATTTAACAGCGGCATGCTTTCCAATATTGGCCGCTTTTTCACAGACAATAGTTTAATTAGCAGAGGAACAGAATTACTGAAAGGAATTTTTGGCGACCGCCTGAATAATGTTTCCAACATGATTGCCAACTACGCCGGTATCAGGTCCAGTTCGGCAACAGCCTTACTGAGTGCAGCTGCGCCCGCAGCCCTGGGTGCTATAGGTAGTCATGCCAGTTCAACCAACATGAATACTGCTGGTTTTCTTTCTTTTCTTAACAACCAAAAGGATAACATTCTGAATGCCGTTCCCCCAGGTCTGAACCTCGCCGGAGCCCTGGGATTAAGCAGCCTGGGAAGCGTAGGGAACAGATTAACAAATGCATTATCGGGCATTGGCGGTTCTATTAAAAGTGCAGCGGCCAACCAGCCAGGCAGCCCCAGGAAAACAAATTGGTTTGTGCCTGCCTTATTAGCGCTGGCGGTCATTGCACTGATATGGCTTTTTATGGGTAAAAGAGGCAACAAGGATAAAAATATGCAGTCAAGCATCAATATGCGTCCCGATTCTGCCATTGCTTCAGCTCCGCCAGTCACCTACCCTTCTACTCGGGCATCGATAATGGTGCAATTACCTAATGGCACGGAGATCAATGCTTATAAAGGTGGCATCGAAGATCAGCTGGTAAAGTTTTTAAACGACCCTTCACAAAAAGTTGATAAAAATACCTGGTTCGATTTTGACAATGTGAATTTTGAAACAGGGAGCGCCACTATAATGCCCGAAAGTATGACGCAAATAAAAAATATTGCTGCCATCATGAAAGCGTTTCCTCATGCTGCAATAAAGATTGGCGGCTATACTGATAAAACGGGCAATGAAAGCAGTAACCAGAAACTATCTAAAGCAAGGGCTGAAGCCGTATCATCGGCGCTTAAAAATAATGGAGTACCTGAATCCCAGCTAGCCGGCGCTGAGGGTTATGGTTCCCAATTTGCAAAGGCTGCAGCTGATGCACCTGATGATGAAAGAAAAAAAGACAGAAGGATGGCCGTGAATGTGCGGCAGAAATAATTCTCTTTGAATGAAGCCACCATAGGTGGCGCTTTAATTTGATTAAAATAAGGTAACGTATGAGAAAGAATAGTTTTTCAGGGATACTTCTGTTTGTCTTCATTACCCTGTTTTCTTTGTCTGCCTGCGGGCCAAAGGATAGCAAAATTCAGGCAGCCGTAGAAACCGCTATTAGAAACAACCCTGCTGTAACCGGTATAGCCGCCAGTGTACATGATGGTGTTGTTACGCTTTCGGGTGAATGTAAAGATGAAGCCAGTAAATCGGAAGTTGAATCGGAAGTTGCGAAGGTAAAAGGTGTAAAGAAGGTCGTCAACAATTGTACAGTAACTCCTCCGCCAATGCAGTCAGCTCCGGTAACCATAGCCCAAGATGACGCGTTACTTAAAAATGTAAAGGATGCCATTAAGAGTTATCCTGGAGTAAACGCAACTGTGAATGATGGAGTTGTTACACTCACAGGAGATATTAAACGCGTTAACCTTCAAAAACTAATGATGAGCCTGCAATCATTAAAACCTAAAAAAATAGATAATCAGCTTACCATTAAGTAAAAGGAGGGACTAATTATGGCATTACAGGATAAATACCAGGAATTGCTTAATACCGCAAAAACAGTTGGCATTGCCAACCTGCAGGTACGCGAACAGGAAAATGTTCTGTATATTGACGGAGAAGCTCCGAGCGGTACAGCAAAGGATACTTTGTGGAACATTTATGGTAAAATTGATCCTGATTTTCGATCAGGTGATGTGGTAATGAATATAAACGTTTCGACTATGATACCAGGTGCAAAAGCACAGGTAACCACTGATAAATCAAATCTGAATATCAGAAAAGGGCCGGGGACCGACCAGCCAATTGTAGGTAAAGCAGCACATCATGAAATTGTTACCCTGGTTAGTAAAACCAATGATCAATGGTGGCTTATCAGGACCGATGCCGGAGAGGAAGGGTATGCTTATGCACAATATTTATCACCTCAAGGTTGAGGGCAGTCATAGATAGGGGGATTTCTTCTTTTGAAGAGTCCCCTTATTTTTTACTACTTAACAAGTGGAAGGGGTTACAATTTTTCAGTGGGCTGTAGGTTATAACTTTCGAACCTGTTTGCGGTAGATCTTAATAAGATTGTAGATTTTTGCAATGAGTATTTGCTGAAATCTCAAACGGTAACATAAAAAAGATATATAAGTTGGTGATGGGGATTATGTTCGAACAAATAAGCAAACAAATAAAGATTTACTAAGGGTTTTAAGTCCGTTGAATGATCTAGCTGGCTTAAGTTGTATTTGCGATACCGAGTGATAATCGCACTTTTTGCTAAGTATCTTAAAAATAATAATTTGCAAAAATTGCTTTCTTCAAAAAGAAGCGTATAATAGTGGAAATATAAACGTTAAATGCCATCATGCGGCACTTCACTAAAGTCATAACGGTAATGTTATTAGCTTCTTACATTAACAGGTCACCTAAAGACAAAAAACTGTCACTTTCCAACGATTCTAAAACTGTGACAACAACTTTACGAGACAGTTTGGGCACAGTCTCTTTTTCATTCCCGCTCGTTTTGATACTTCATTTGCCTGGACAAATCAATCTGATTGTGGAAAGCCCTGCAATCACGAGCAGTACCGATTTCAACCCAAATGCCTGCCCGTTTTTAAGGAGAGTGGATTTTATTATAACGGCCCGACATTTCTCTGGACCAGTTTACTATAGTTCATTCAGGTTATTTTCCGTTTCGTACCAATCCTGACACATTACAGAATTTGGTACAACATAAACATTTCATAGAACGCCTTTCAAGCGACCCATACAACGGCAAAATCGTTAATAACACTACAGAGAGAATCTATGATCGCTACTTTTCTATTGTTTGCATGGCTGGCTTTGACACGACAAAACAAAAGCATTTTGCAAAGGTGGCAGCGTTGACAACTATCAAAGGAAATGAGATTGAATTTGATTATGAACTTAAAAGTCAAGACACAATTAATAAGAATAGTTTCATCAATACTTCAATGAGGTTCATAAGAACAATCCGTTTGAGCAACGGCATATAACATGGATTTTGCATCGTGTGGGCTGGCGTTAAGGACCGCCCGTACGAACGCTCCCAAAACTTTACCTGCAAACGTTAAATCAATCTACAATGTTTTTTGACGAAGAAATGCTGGTTTCAAAAGAGATCAGAGCCTGGACAGTTCGGCAATAGAACCTTAGAGTCTATTAGTAAATATGCGCTGCACTTTCCCTTTCCGATCCTGTTTTTTTTGCATATCTTGGCCAATTCATGAAGTTTACCCTAACCCTAACCCTACTCCTATTAATTGGTGCCTTTTCAGCCCTGGCCAACACATTCACGGTGACCTCCAACGCAGACAGCGGCCCCGGTTCCCTTCGTGACGCCATTAACCAGGCTGCCGTCAATAGCGCCACCCCCAATCTCATCATCTTCAATATTGCCGACCAATCCCGGGCAGGTCGCACCATCACAATCGCATCCGCCCTG
>JAJKIL010000150.1 GCA_021154515.1 Niastella sp.
CATTCATTTGTACAACCCGGCCAGTGGATTTATTCAGAATTGCAATTCCACCCCCTTTACCGCCTCGGGCAGCAGCAGTCCGAAAAAAGCGAATTACCCGGCATACATGTCAACGGAGCCAGAGAACTTCCGCGGTATTACCGCCGCACGCTTGCTGGCGAAAGCACAAAAATTCACCATCGATTCCATGATCGCTAATGGGTATAACACCACCCTTTCGGCCTTTGAAGAGTTAATTCCCGCCCTCATCAGGGGATATGAAAAAGACCTTTCAAAAAGCGATTCTATATATACTAAACTGGCCGAACCAATCAGCCTATTAAAGCAATGGGACCTGCAATCAACTGTTTCTTCTGTGGCCACTACCCTGGCCATTGAGTGGATACAAAAATTATTACCCCTGATGAGCCAGGTACGGGTAAATGGAAAAGAGGTTGATTTGGTAACGCGGGTGCATATATATACTCAAACCGCCTTAACCGCCGAATTAACCGGCACCTTACTTTCTGTTGTAAACGAATTAACTGCCAGATACGGCAGCTGGAAAATGTCCTGGGGCGAGATTAACCGTTATCAACGATTGACAGGCGATCTGAATGAAACATATGATGATAATAAACCAAGTTTGCCGGTAGGAATGGCTGCCTCTACCTGGGGATGTTTGCCTTCGTTTGTGAGTAGATACAATAGTGGCTCCTTAAAAAGATATGGCTACAATGGCAACAGTTTTATTTGTGCCGTAGAATTTGGTAAGAAGGTAAAAGCAAAATCATTACTCACCGGCGGTGAAAGCGGCGACCCCAATTCCAAACACTTCGGCGATCAGGCGGAGATGTATACGAAAGGTTTATTTAAAGATGTGTTGTTCTATAAAGAAGATGTGTTGAAAAACGCCGGGCGAACATATCATCCAGGGGAGTGAAATAAAAAAGCCCGTAAGGCAATTCTCACCTTACAGGCCAATGAATTAATTCGTACAACTTATCCCTTATAATAAGGCATATTCGCATCAGCAAACTTCTTCTGCACAGCTTCCCAGGTATTCATTGTTTGGGTGCGTTCTTTGTTCACCGTATTGTTAGTTTTGTTGAAGTTATTGACAGCTTCGTTGTATTCACTCACGGTTTTGTTAAAGCCATCTACATCTTCCTTGGTACGGCTGCTGGCAGGTTTTGCTTCGAACGACTTCTTTGTTTTAGTGAAGTTCTCTTCCTTCAAATAAAAGTCGGTGAGCTTGGGCACATCGGTCTCCGCCATTTTCTTATAATACTTCAACACATCCCGGCAGGCATTAGCCAGTGAAGGATCGCCATTGAAGCTTTTCAGCGTGTCAAGTCCTTTTAAACCCTCAGTGGCAAAGCGCAACAAAGAGCTGCGTGATTGCTCCACATCATTCACCTTTTTATTGTTCATCGCACTCACCATTTCCATATCCTGCCAGTTGCATTTGAAGAAGATGAGGAACACCGAATTGGTATAATTGTTAAGTTTACCGGCAATGTCGAGTTTGCTGCTTAAAGCATTCTGAGTACTATCTACTCTTACGTTATACTTAGCTGCAAAATCCATGGCTGTTTTGTGCAGCTGGTTTGACCCTTCATTCAATTTTTCCGATACTTTATCCTGTAACAACAGGTAAGCCGACATACCATCAAATGACTGCTCAGCCACTTCTTCCATATCGACTATCTTTTTATAGTCTTCGTTAAAAACGCGGTAGCACAATGTGATGTAATCAATAGCTCCCTGACGAAGCGTGTTATCGCCTTTGTATTTTGGCAGGTCGGTTGTTTTGTATTTGCATTGATTGATGGTCTCGATCACTTCTGCGCGTAACTTTTCTACTTTACGGGCTTTACGGCCATGGGCTGCTGCACTCAGGTATTGCATATACTTCACGTCCATGCCGCTGCGGGCATTAGTAATAGCGGTCATGTATTCACCTGGATTATCAATGGCCTGTCCCTGCGATGATAAGGTAATACTCATACATACCATGAGTAACATGAGAAGGTTGTGTACATTTTTTTTCATAGCTGATTGTTTGGCTATTATAAAAGGGTTTTTGGTTACTGTTTCATAGTGCCGAGTACCTGATAGGCGATCTTTACATACGCATCGTTTAGCAGGTTCTCTTTCCATTCGCCATCTAGCTCATTATCGTGCTCGTGCTGCTTTTGCGTGGCTGGTTTTACTACTTTATAAATGGGTTTGTCATCCTTTGGCTCTTTGAGCGATTCAACCTGTTGTTCTTTTGCCTTCTTCCGCTGCCAGGCCTCATCTATGAACAACGAAATATCTTTTTTTGCACCGGCTGTTTTTGTGTACTCAATATACCGTTGTACATAATTAAAGTAAGGGGATGCCGCCATTTCTTTCTTTGCTACAGCATCTGCAGCGGCCACCGGTAATGGAGCCAGTGGTTTATAATATTTGTTAGGATCAATAGTCGTCGCCGGCAATGCATATTTTTCATTCACCTCCCGTTCAGGAACTGCATCAGTTAAATCGGGCAAACTGATATCGGGTTGCACACCATGCGCCTGCGCCGTGGTGCCATTTATCCGGAACAGCCTGGAAGTAGTTAGTTTTATATAACTGGAGGCAACCGTTTTTCCATTGAAGTTTTCGAGGTTAATGGTGGTGTCCATGGGCAAAACAATCTGTGCAGTAGCTTTTCCATAAGTTGGTGAGCCAACGATCAATGCGCGGTGATAATCCTGCATTACCGCTGCCACCATTTCCGAGGCGGACGCGCTGAAGCCATTTACCAGCAACAACAAGGGCCCATCATAGATGGTACCGCGCACCGCATCCTTCAACGTTTCTGGTTTGGGCACCGCTTTATATTTCAGCTGGGCTACCGGACCAGCATCTATAAATATCCCTGACAGTTCAACTGCTTCCTGCAATGATCCGCCGCCGTTATAGCGCAGGTCGATCATCAATCCTTCAATGTTCTCTTTCTTTAATTTGATGATCTCTTTGGCCACATCATTGGCGCAACCATTTATGCCCAGCGTGCCTTCCCAATCTGAATAAAATGCAGGCAATGAAATATAACCCACTTTGCGGTCCCCCTGCAGGATATAGCTTTTTACTTTATCCTCCTCTTCATCTTCCTGTTCTTCCACACGTTCTTTATGTAAGGCCACCTGTTTGGTAGTACCATCTGCTTTTTTCACCGTAATATTAACCGTATTTCCTCCTGAGGCCGCCAGCGTTCTTTCAATCTCTTCTACTTCCGCATCGGCTACATCAATAGGCTCTTTCTTTTCCCATTGTATGGATTGTACCTTGTCGCCTTTATTTAACCGGCCGCTTTGATAGGCTGAACTTCCCGGTTTCAAATAATCGATCTGCGCATGCCCGTCTTCATCTTTGCTAAAAGTCAATCCATATTCGAGTGGCTTCTTGCCCAGGTGGCTCTCAAAATCCTCCTTAGCATCGGAGGAGAAATACGCCGTATGCGGGTCATAGGTAACAGCCAGCGCCTGGCAATACATATTGCCGATCATGAATTCAATTCCCAGCGGACTTTGCAATATTCTTTTTACCGATCTCTTAATAGTAACATTAGCCTTTTTTCTCAAAGAGGGCTCCAGGCTGTCTACGAGTCTCTTTGTTGGCTGTTTTGTTGGATAGGCGAGTTCGTTGTATTCCAGTATACCTGCCAGCACCGTCATCTTCAGCAGCTTGTACATTTTCACATGCATGGCTGGTATGCCTGTGGGATAAGTAGTGTCTTCCGCTACGGTATACTTTTCTTTCAGGGTGAAATTAAAAGGCGTTTTACAAATATTATCCAGCATGGTATCTGCCTGCAGCAGCCGCTGTTTATAGGTAGTTACCAATAATTGCAGGAAGTCTGATTTTTTACCCTTGATCTGGTCATCGAGTTGCAGGCGATAGGCGGACAGGTTTTTTACGTCGTCCTGCGAAAAAAATATACGTTGTACATCCAACTCCTGCATCAACTCGTTGAAGATGGCTTCTGATCGCTCATCATCTAACGGGCGGGGTTGAATGTGATATTTATCCACCATGCGGCTCACCACATAGGCATCGTTAACAGCTTTTTGAATTGATTGGGCATTAACTATATTACAGCCTGCTACAACAAGGATCAGAACAAGAAATATGCGCATATTACTTCCAAGGTTATATTTTCAGGAGGGGGATTACAACTACAGGCCTGCCTTACCATATCTCTTTAAAATCAACACGGGTATTGCATTCAGGAAAGAAAAATTCGTGCACAAAGTTTTTGCCGGATTCTTTTAAATGATATTTGCCATCCATTAGTTCGAATATCTCTGCTTCTTCTTTATCAGGCATTATAATGATATAGTATTTAATGCCTTGAGATTCGTAAATATCATATTTGGTATGACGATCCTTCAATGCCGTAGCAGGTGATAATATTTCTACAACTAAAGCAGGTGGAAAATCAAGGTACTTTTTTGTGATTTCTCCACACACTATTAAGAAATCAGGTTGAAGAATAGTATCGTTGGTTATCAGATAATTTATAGGCTGATAAGCAGAACATTTATTACAGGCCCTTAATGGCACACCAAATGCTATAGATAAATTAGATGATATCTGTTGATGCTTTGGAACCGGAGCCGGGCTCATGGCATGAGGAATGCCTTTAATCAATTCCCATTTTCCTTCCCAATGTATCCAATCATCGTATGTATAATGTGGTAGTATTGTTGCTGTACTATTCACTGATATTCTTTTTATAAAGATACGTATTCGATTTGAATAGTGAAAGAGAGTAAACTTATATATACTATTGGTAATTAATCATATACAACCCCTTTGATATTAATATTTTAGCAGCTTTACCACTGTTTCGTGCAAACGGGCTTTGGCCAGGAAATTATTTTCCAGCTCGGTATTGAACGGCACCGGTGTATCGAGGGAAGCACAGCGCAATACCGGCGCATCCAGCAGTTCAAAACAATGCTCGCCTACCCAGGCGGCTATTTCACCGCCAAGGCCACCAGTCATAGTATCCTCGTGCAACACCAGTACCCGCCCGGTTCTGCCCACGGCTGCTTTAATAGCGTCATAATCGAGCGGCAACAGGGTGCGCAGGTCGAGAATGTCGATGGAGATCTCCGAATGATGCGCGGCATAGTCTTCCGCCCAAATTACCCCCTGTCCATAGGTGATAATACTGCAATCATCACCCGAACGCACATGCCGGGCCTTGCCAATCTCAGTTTCATAATACCCTTCAGGTACATTACCATGTACACTCCGGTACAGGGCCTTATGCTCAAAAAATAATACAGGATTGGGGTCATTGATGGCGGCGATAAGCAGTCCCTTTGCATCGGCCGGGGTAGATGGATACACCACTTTCAACCCGGGAGTATGTATAAACCAGGCTTCATTGGTTTGGGAATGAAAGGGGCCTGCCCCTACTCCGGCGCCACATGGCATTCGAATAACCACATTGGCCGATTGGCCCCAACGGTAATGGATCTTGGCCAGGTTGTTTACGATCTGCGTAAAACCCATGGTCACAAAATCGGCAAACTGCATTTCTATCATCGACCGGTAGCCCTGAATATTCAGTCCCAATGCAGCGCCCAGGATAGCGCTTTCGCACAACGGGGTATTGCGCACGCGGTCTTTTCCAAACTCTTCTACAAAACCTTCTGTTATTTTAAATACGCCTCCGTATTCGGCAATATCCTGGCCCATTAAAATGAGATCGGCATGTTGCTGCATACTTTGGTGCAGTCCTTCTTTTATGGCGTCAATAAAACGTTGTTCTTTAACAGGGCCGGCAGCCGCTGGGTTTTCTTCATCGTATTGCATGCCTCTTACATCCACCTTATTTTCGGCATATACATCCCGCAATTCTCTGCCCGTATCCACATACATGGGTTTGGCGTTAAACCAAATATTACATTCTACATCTACGTAGTCTTTCAGGTCCTGGTGAATGGCGTCGATCTCCTCTTTTGACAGCACCTGTTTTGATAACAGGAACTGCTCAAAATTCTTGATGGGGTCTTTTATATCCCACACTTCAAACAAATATGGAGGAACGTATTTGGTGCCGCTGGCTTCTTCGTGGCCGCGCATGCGGAAGGTAGCGCATTCAACCAGGTAGGGCCGCTGGTATTCAAGGCAATATTTCTTTACGCCCTTGATGGTGTCGTATACGTTGAGGATATTATTTCCATCGATCTTAACGCCGTCAATACCATAACCGCGGGCTTTTTCTACCAGCGCTTCACACCGGTATTGTTCATTTACGGGTGTGCTCAGGGCATAGCCATTGTTCTCTATCACAAAGATCACCGGCAGATCCCACACGGCGGCCACATTCACTGCTTCGTGAAAATCGCCTTCGCTGGTGCCGCCTTCGCCGGTAAACACCACTACTACTTTATCTTCTTTACGGAGTTTATGTGCCAGGGCAATGCCATCTGCAATGCCAAACTGCGGGCCCAAATGCGAGATCATGCCGCAAATATGGTGCTGGGCATTGCCAAAGTGAAAACTGCGTTCACGTCCCTTGCTGTACCCGCTCTGGTTTCCCTGCCATTGCATTAGTAATTTATGCAGGGGCATATGCCTGCTTGTAAACACGCCCAGGTTTCGGTGCAGGGGTAATATCCACTCGTCTTCGTCCAGCGCCTGGGTAACTCCCACTGCAATCGCTTCCTGGCCAATTCCACTAAACCATTTTGAGATCTTTCCCTGTCTCAACAACACCAGCATTTTTTCTTCGATCACCCGGGGCAATAGCAGGCTCTTATACAAATGAACCAGTTGGTCATAGGTTAAATCTTTACTATCGAAGTGCATACAATAATAAAATAGTGTACTATGAAGTTAGGGCAAATCAAATATCCGTAGTAGTGGCGGCTAGTCTTTTTCGTCTCTTTTTTCTTTATATAATACCGAAGTAACAATCGACAGCAAAAAACTAAACAACAGCGCCCACCAGAACCCGTCTACCGCAAAGCCTTTTATGAACTTATCGGCCAGGATAATTATGAGGGCGTTTATTACAAATAAGAAAAGCCCTAATGTTACAATGGTAATGGGGAAGGTGATGAAAATAAGGATAGGTTTTACAATGGCGTTTAAAATGGCTAAAACAATAGCCAGCACAATGGCGGTCGTGAACGTATCTATATGAACCCCGCTTAAAATGTATGATAACCCAAAGGCAACAATGGAGGTGACAATGATACGCATGATAAAGTTCATAACATAGTGATTTAGTGTATAAGTCGATGGAACTATAAAAAAGTAACAAGCCTCCCGGCGGGTCAGGAGGCTTGCAGTTATTCATTTCTTAAATCACCACCAGTTCATAAAACTCCTCGGGCACCAGGTACTTCTTCGCCAGTTCCTGCAGCTCTTCAGCTGAAATGGTTTTTATGATCTGCACGCTGCGGTCAAAATAATGTTCGTCTACATTGTTCAGGATCATACTCTTCCATCGACCAATAACCTGGAAAGGGCCATCCAGGTCGCCCAGGATGCTGCCGATCATGGAATTGCGTGTCATACTCAATTCCTCGTCATCTATCGGTTCTTCGCGCAACTGTTCCATTTCATAATATATTTCTTTTATAGTTTCTGCCGTAACATCGCGACCGGCTTCGGTACTTACCATCCAGCCGCTGGTGCTGGTAAAGTTCAACAGGTAACTATAAATGCCATAGGTATACCCTTTTTCTTCCCGGATGTTGCCCATTAAGCGGGAACCGAAAAAGCCACCTAACACATTGTTCAGCACCATCACCTTTTGAAAATCGGGGTGATGCCGGTTAGGAAAGGGCCGGGCTATGCGAATGGCCGATTGTACACCATTGGGATCGTTCAGTATTTCGTATTTCTTCTGCATGGCGGGTTCTAAAGGATGCTGAATAATTTCTGCACCACCCATCCTTGGCTTTAATGGCAGCTGGCCAAAATACTTTTCCAGTGTGTCAATAATATCCACTGGTAATTTACCTGCTACAAATATTACGCAGCGACCCTGTTTGTAATATTCATTGTAAAAATTAACTACATCTTCCCGTTGTACCGCTGCATAATCTGCCAGGTCATTGTATGTTCCATACGGGTGTTTTTCACCAAACAGGTAGGCATCGATCAACCGGCCGGCTACAAATTCCCCTTTTTGCAGATTTACTTTTAAGCGCTGTTGCGAGTTTTGAATATAAATGTCCAGCTCTTCCTGTGGGAATACTGAATCCTGCACCAGTTCTGCCACCACGGGCAACAGCTCATTAATGTGCTTGCTCAGGGTGTGCAGGGTTATTTCCGAAGTTTCGTTGTAACAGGTACGATTAAGGTAAGAGCCATAATATTCAAAATGCTCGTTTATTTCAAAAGCGTTGCGCTTGCTGGTGCCATTCTTTAGTAAGTAATTGGTGGCGGCGGCAACGTTCTTTTTATTTTCGAACCAGTTACCGGCCGAAAAAACCCAGTTCACCATTAAGGTATCTTCACTACCCATATCAAGAGCAAACACTTCAATACCGTTGGCGAGTTTATATTTTTTGGTGGCCGGCAATTTTATCTCAAATTGAACCGGGTCTATTATTTTAGGAGCAATTGTTCTGTTTAGCATATCTTCTTTTTAGTCGTCTTTTATTCTTTATTTCTCACTATAGTATTTCAGCGTACTGCCATTATTGGGGTTGAATATTTGCCGGCTGTATTGCAGAATATCATCACCGGTAACCGAGAAATATTTATCCCTGTCGTGGTTAAACAGGTTTACATCGCCGAGCAATTCATAAAAGGCCAGGTTATTGGCCCGGGTAAGCACGCTCATGTCTTCAAATGCCAGCGTTGCTTCGGTTTTGTTCTTGATCTTGGTGAGCTCTTTTTCGCTGATGCCGCCTTGTTTCAGTTTTTCAATCTCTTCGTTGATGGCTGCTTCGGCATCTTCCATTTTTACGCCTTTCACCAGTTTGCCTTCAATGGCCAGTAAGCCTTTATCAACAGTTCCAAAATGATAGCATTCTATCTGGCTGAATAACTTTTTCTCTTTTACCAGTTGTTGGTACAAGCGGGATGAACCGCCGCCACCAAGTACTTCGGTAATAAGATCGGCCACATAATACCCATGAGCCAGGCGGTTATCCATGTGCCAAACCTTGTAGATGGCATCCAGGGGCACATTGGCTTTTACCTCCATGCTGCGGGCCTCTGTTTGTGGTGGCTCAGCAGGAATCTGGCGATCGTATTTTTCGCCGGAAGGAATATCACCGAAATATTTCTCCGACAGCTGGCGGACCTGTTCCACCTTTACATTGCCGGCCACTACCAGGATGGCGTTCATGGGGCGGTAATGTTTGAAGAAGAAATCTTTTACATCCTGCAGACTGGCATTTTCAATATGCGATAATTCCTTGCCAATGGTCATCCAGCGGTAGGGATGTTTTTTGTAAGCCATTTCACGCAGCTTGAACCATACATCGCCGTAAGGTTTATTAATGTAGTGTTCTTTAAATTCTTCAATGACCACTTTGCGTTGTACTTCCAGGCTTTTTTCGCTGAATGCCAGGGAAAGCATGCGGTCGCTTTCGAGCCAGAAGGCTGTTTCCAGGTTTTCGGCCGGTAACTGAATATAATAATTGGTTACATCGTTACTGGTGTAGGCATTGTTCTCGCCTCCGGCCATTTGTAAGGGGGTTTCAAAATCTTCAATATTTTTGGAACCGCCAAACATCAGGTGCTCGAACAAGTGAGCAAAACCGGTTTTATTGGCATTCTCGTCCCTGGCGCCCACATCGTACATCACATTTAATACCGCCATGGGGGTTGAATGATCTTCATGTACTATAACTCGTAAGCCATTCGAAAGCGTAAATTTTTCAAATTGTATCATATGCCGTAATTGCTTTTATATTATCCACATTCCTTCATTACGCACAAAAATGGTGAACCAACATCTTTACCCTGATCCTGGGCGGAGTTGAAGGACGTAGCTACAAATTAACGACAAGTTGAGGTATTTGGTTGAAAGTGATTGATAAAAGACCGGTTAACGTCCGGTCAGAATGTTTTTCACCTTCAGGGTAAGCTGGTAAGGACCGTCTTTTCGCAGCACCAGCACCTTGAGCCTTTCACCCGGGGTTTGCATCAGGTTCTTATAGGTTTGAATATTATTACTGAAATTGTTCGCCACCCCCATAATTATATCGCCCGGTTTAAACCCGGCCTGTTCGGCGGGCGATTCGGGCATTATATCCACTACCTGAATTTCGCCATCCACCACGTACATGCCTAATCCGGTATAGGAATAATCAAATTGTTCTTTGTAATGGGAGTTGGGGATCATGTAAATGTCTTTGCGCTCGTAATTGATGATGAGGTTAAAGCGGCGCAGCAGGTCATTTCCTACCAACCCCGCGAGGGCCGGGTATTGAGTAACATTGTATTCATCGTCGAAAATATAGGTAGGTACATTTTTAAATTTGTAGGGCCCCAGCTGTACCTGTTTTATAACTCCTTGTTTCATAGGGGCTTTTCCGCCCAAACCCTCCGCCTGGGTAGCGTACCATTTGCGTTTGGGCTTTACAAAATTGCTGTCGCTTACAAAGTCGGCCGACAGCAGCAGGCACATGCCGGCGCCGGTATCGAAATAAAAACGGGAGGCCAGCTGCCGGTTGTCTTTGATACTGGCGGTTAAAACGGGAATGGTTTGAATAACGGGTTTTAACAAAAAACCGCCGCGGGGGTATTTAATGGTGCCTTTTGTATAAACCGAAATGGCCATGCTGTCGTAATCAATCTTTAAAATATAGCGCGACAAAAAGCTCAGCCCGATGATGCCATCTATTTTTTCCCCATAGGCGCTGGTCAAAACATCATAATCATTAATATGAAAATCCAGGTTTTCAACCGACAGGTCGGGCAGGTGCAGGGTTTGTCCATAAGAGAAAAATACCCGCCGTACCCCGGCAATGCCACGGATGGTGCGGTCGCTTAATTTGGTTGGTAATTTCAAATATTCGGCCGTGGAGGAGTCGAGCGAAATGCCGCCACTGCCGGTATCCAAAACAAAATTGAGGGAATCTGGAAAGTTACCCAGCCGGGCTCTTACGGTAATAATGCCACCGGTAAGTAGTCTGAACGGGAAATGGGCTATCCTTTTGGCAGGCGGTGGAATAAATTCTTCCTGCGCCTGTACCATCGTTACAGTAAAAAACAGCAGTAGCATGGGTATACTCAGCAATCGCATGGGAGCAGGTTTATTAGTAGCTGGCTCTGGGTATTAATTAGATAGGTAAGATAAAATAATTATCTGATAATGCTAAACCATTGGTATAAAAACAACTAAACAACACGGTATGCCTGCTGAAATACAGCTAAAGAAGTACCAATAACCTTCGGATTTCCATTTATCCGATGCATTCTGAACCGTTCGTTTAGTACTTTTGTTGCTACAATAAATTTTTATGCACCTGGATGAGCTATATGCGAAAGCCCTGAATTTTGACATGCTGACCATTGAGGAAGGAATGGCCCTGTTTGAACAAGCCCCATTGACAGAACTGATGTTTGTAGCCAATGAGTTGCGTAAAAAACAGGTACCGCATGGTAAAGTTACCTGGCAAATAGACCGGAACGTTAACACTACCAATGTATGTATCGCCAATTGTAAGTTTTGTAACTTCTTCCGCATCCCTGGCCATGCCGATGCTTACATAACCGATATCGCTACCTATAAAAAGAAAATTGAAGAAACCATCCGATGGGGTGGCGATCAATTATTGCTGCAGGGTGGCCATCACCCCGAGCTGGGATTACAGTTCTATGTTGATCTTTTCAGTCAATTAAAGCAACTGTACCCTACCATTAAACTGCATACCCTGGGGCCCCCTGAAATTGCCCATATCACCAAACTCGAAAAATCGACCCACCGGGAAGTTTTGACCGCCCTGAAAGCGGCCGGTATGGACAGCCTCCCCGGCGCCGGCGCCGAAATCCTGGTTGACCGCGTTCGCCGCCTTATTTCAAAAGGTAAATGCGGCTCGCAGGAATGGCTGGATATTATGCACGAAGCGCATAAACTGAACATTACCACTTCCGGCACCATGATGTTCGGTCATGTGGAAACCGTTCGTGAACGTTTTGAGCACCTGGTAAAGATCAGGGAAGTACAATCCAGGAAACCGGCTGAAGCCAAGGGCTTCCTTGCCTTTATACCCTGGACCTTCCAGGATGTGGATACCTTATTGACGAAGATCCGCGGGGTGCATAACCTCACCACGCCCGATGAATATATTCGCATGATCGCCATTAGCCGCATCATGCTGCCCAATGTGAAGAACATCCAGGCTTCCTGGCTCACCGTGGGTAAGCAAACCGCCCAGATCTGCCTGCATGCCGGGGCGAATGATTTTGGCAGCATTATGCTGGAAGAAAATGTGGTAAGCGCTGCCGGTGCACCACACCGCTTTACTTACAAGAGCATTCAACAGGCCATTAAAGATGCCGGGTTTGAACCGCAATTGCGCAACCAGCAGTACGAATGGCGCCCACTGCCTGCGGTTATTGAAGAACAGGTGATAGACTATTAGTGGAGCGGTATATTTTAGTGCTGTATAGTATAATTTATAAACAGTTACAGGCTTCAGGTTACAGGGAAAACAAAGCCATAAAATAAGGCCCTGCAACCTGAAACCTGTAACTTGTAACATGTAACTGCTTCCTTACCTCCTCATCCTGCTTTTTCCACTACCCTTTCTTTATGTTTCTGTTTACCAAGCTCATCCGGAAACTAAAAAATTGAAGAAATACCCTTATTTATGGTAAAAAACAGGGGTTAATATTCAATACAAATGGTATTAATCAGTTATTATACAGGGTAAGTATTGTACTCTGAAAAACAATGAACAGTCCCTTTCGTAAACTGGTAAGAATTGCTGTTGTGCTGCTTGCAGCCGTGCTTTTATTCAACTTTTTCGGCTATTACATGATCCATCTGTCGAGCAAACAGAATGAGAAAATGGTAAAGCTGGTGAATATAAGCGGGCAGCAGCAAACGCTATGTCAGCTCATTACCAAGAACGTGATGTTACTTACCAAGGGAAGCCTGCCAGAACCTGAAAGCGTGGCCATCCGGGAACAATTACGCAGCGCTACCGATTCTTTTATCAGCGGCAACCAGCTGTTGTGCGATAAAATAAAGATCGTA
>JAJKIL010000151.1 GCA_021154515.1 Niastella sp.
AAAACTAAAAGCTCTCAACTTTGAACTTTAAACTTTCAACCTTAAACTAACAAATACCGTTCTGCAAGTTTCGTATACGCTGCTACTTGTTCACGTATCCAGCTTTCATCTTTACCCAACTCCTTCGCCATAATAACTGCAACCGGCTCCGCCATGCGAATACTTTCGCGGGCATCCAGCAGCAAGGCTCTCGTCCGGCGCGACAACACATCTTCAACGGTGCGGGCCATTTCGTGCTGCACGGCCCAGATCACCTGCGCTTCGTGAATTTGCAAACTGTTACTCAGCCATTGGTTGGCATGGCCGTTCATCAAGGCTTTTACATTGGTAGTATCACTACCATAGAAATATAAAGGATCGTTTAAATTAACATTGGCCATGGCGCCGTGTATGGACAAATGGCGGGTACCGGTTTCTTTGTGCGGCCACTGCAATTCCTTCTCTATCCGGTCAACCATATCCTCCCCCATTTTTCGGAAGGTGGTCCATTTACCCCCTAAAATGGTAAAGAGGTGCGAAGGCGTTACCATGATCTTATGACTGCGCGAGATCTCTTTTGTTTTTTGTTTGCCGTCTTGTGGTGCTGCGAGCGGACGTAACCCGGCAAAAACGCTTAAAACGTCGCTTCGTTTTGGTTGCTCCACCAGGTAATTGGCTGCATTTTCCAGGATGAAGGCAATTTCTTTTTCCAGGGCCTGCGGTTCCAGCGAAGCTTCCTTCACCGGCGTATCTGTGGTGCCCACCACTACCTTTCCATGCCAGGGCACGGCAAAAAGCACCCGCCCATCACTGGTAGCCGGGATCATCAGGGCATCATCGGCCGGATAAAATCTTTTATCCAGCACCAGGTGCACACCCTGACTGGCCGTAATACTTTTTGAACCTGTTGGATTATCCAACTGCAATATGTCATCTACAAACACGCCGGTAGCATTCACCACTGCTTTTGCTTTGCAGGTATAGCTTTGATTGGTTTCAATATCCTTAACGGTCACGCCCGAAATATGCTGACCATTGTCTTTAATAAGCCCGGTCACTTTCATGTAGTTCAGGGCTGTCCCACCTTTCTCGATGATCGTTTGCACCAGGTTAATGGCCAGGCGGGAATCATCGAACTGTCCATCGTGATACAGCACGCCACCCACCAAACCTTTAGATCTTATGTTTGGCAGCTTGAATAATGCTTTGTTACGTGGAATAAAAACCGATGCGCCCAGGCTCAGACGGCCTGCAATCCAATCGTACAGTTTAAGCCCGATGGTGTATTTCAGGCGGTCCCACCAGGTATAGATAGGAATAATGAAAGTCTGATTTTTTACCAGGTGTGGTGCATTGCGCCATAACAGGCCGCGCTCTATACTGGCCTCTCTAACCAATTGAATATCACCCTGAGCCAAGTAGCGCACGCCCCCATGCACCAGTTTGGTACTGCGGCTGGAAGTGCCTTTGGCAAAATCGGCCTGCTCCACCAGCAAGGCGCTGTATCCCCTGCTAACTGCTTCTAAAGCAATACCTAAGCCAGTTGCTCCACCCCCAATTACGATCAGGTCCCAGTCTTTTTGGGTGGTCAGCCTGGTTACCAGTGCCCCACGATTTTGTTCTGTTTCAGCTTCCATTCTATATCGAAAACTTTCGTTTTATTTCAATTAATATACAATACAATGTTAGCGAAACAATTTGAAACTCTAAATAAAATGTTTCGAAAGTGATGGAACCCGTTTGCGCTTTCACCCCGTATTAAGGACGCTTTGTAATGAAGGCAGGTACTAGTCTGAACTGGGAATAGTCTGAACTGGGATTTATGGGATGGATGGGATAGTGACATTATGGTAGAGTACTACTCAGGATATTCTCAAGGTATTCTCTGGGTATTCTCTGAACACTCTCTGGATACTCTCTAGATACTCTTATGGAGCATGTATGGTTCCAGAGTAGCTCCAGAGGGGTCTTAGAGTGTACTCAGTCCATTGTGCTACCAGTTTACTACCATCCCGGCACCATTCCATCACTATCCTTATCCCATCCATCTCAAAAATCCCATACATCCCAGTTCAGACTTTTTTATTTAATTTGGCGTAACGATTATGATCTCACAAACTGAACGCCATCAATTCATACTGAACAAACTAAGCAAGGAAAGCTTTGTTAACGTGCTTGAACTATGTAAGGAACTGGATGTGTCTTCGGTGACCATCCGAAAGGACCTGAAACTGCTGGAGGATAAAAGCCTGCTGTTCCGCACGCATGGGGGCGCCACCATCAATAACCCGTATACTATTGACCGCCCCGTTAATGAAAAGGAGAAACTGCAATCGAACGAGAAAATGCGGATCGGCGCTACCGCTGCCCAACTCATTACCGATAACGATTCCATCATCATAGCCAGCGGCACTACCGTGCTGGCGCTGGCGAAGAATATGCCATCCAAATTGAATGTGACTGTTATTACCGCCTCTTTACCGGTTGCGACAGAACTGAACAAACACGCCGATATCGAGATCATGCAGCTGGGTGGCATCATTCGCAAAAGCTCTTCTTCCGTAACCGGACCTTACGCGCAAAAAATACTCACCGATTTCTTCTGCAGTAAATTATTCCTGGGGGTGGATGGTATTGACCTTGAATTTGGCCTCACTACTACCAGTGTAATGGAAGCGCACTTAAACCGTCAAATGATCGACGTATCCCAAAAAGTGATCGTGCTTTCCGACTCTACCAAATTTGGCAAACGTGGTTTTGGCCGCATTTGCGGACTGGAAGAAGTTGACCGGGTTATTACAGATAAGGGAATATCGGAGCATTTTGTTAATCAATTGGAGAGTCGCGGTATAGAGGTAACTATTGTTTAACCCCCCAGCCCCCTAAAGGGGGGAGCCGTGAATCGTCAATCGTGAATCGTGAATGGTTCCCGATTATTCAATTTAATAAACGAACTTATGCCCCTCGAAATTTATTGCCGATTGCCGATTCACGATAACATATTCTCCTTTAGTAGCCGCAACGCTGCTACCATATGGTTTTCTACTGTATTTTTCGACAACCTTAATCTGTCAGCGATCTCTTTATACGAGCTGCCTTCTTCGCGGCTCATGGTGAAGATGCGTTTCTTTTGTGGGGGTAACCGGTTTAGCGAGGTTCTGTATAAACTTTCCAGTTCTTTATGTAATATGCGGCTGTCGGTAATAAACGAGCTGGGCGGTTCTATGGCCGTTAACTCCAGCGACACCGTAGCCAGCTGTTGTTTGCGAAAATGATCAATCAGTTTATTTCTTACCGATTTATATAGATACGCAGATAATGACAGGCTGCAGTTCAATTGATCGCGCTTTTGCCAAATGGCCAGCATAACGTCCATCACTATTTCTTCCGACACTCTTTTATCAGGGACCACTTTCATGGTATAGCTATACAGTTTATAAAAATAACGATCGAATAAGGTTCGATACGCTTTCTCATTGCCGCTTCGCCACAGTTCAATCAAATGGCTGTCAGTTGTGTTTACATTCATAGCAAATCGTTGTGCCATTAAAATTATTGCTATTATTGTACCGGGCAGTTGCCCGATTTGATATTTGCGTTGTACTTTTTGATATTAATAAATGGTCAATTTTTACAAATACCTGCCTGTAAGCACCACTGATGAAAGCTGGGGGTTGAACGTACTGAACACCGGCTGTACGCATATTGTGGCTGGTTCCTCATACCCCAATGATACGCATCCTGCGCATCATAATTTCAATTGGGAGAAAGGAAGGGTATTGCACGAGTTCCAGGTTATTTATATCACCAAAGGCAGCGGTATTTTTGAATCGAAAAGCGGCGGTAATCAACCCATTGCTGCCGGTTCCATCATATTATTATTTCCGGAAGAACGACACCGCTATAAGCCCGATAAAAAAACAGGTTGGGATGAATACTGGGTAGGCTTTTCAGGACCCATTGCCAAAAACCTGTTAAGCAAAAGATTCTTTACACCTGCCAATCCGGTAATCCCTGTTGGTTACCAGGAAACGCTGTTGAACCTTTTTCAGGAGATCATTGATAAAACAAAAGAAGAGAAAGCAGGTTACCAACCGCTTATTGCGGGCACGGTATTACATTTATTAGGAACTGTTTATTCGCTTTCGCAACAGGAAAAATTCAGCGGACAGGATGTGGAAGCCATTGTTGATAAAGCCCGTCTGCTTTTTCGTTCGAGCATCGAGCAAAATATTTCACCGGTTGATGTGGCGCATGAACTACAGATCAGCTATTCGCGGTTCAGAAAAATATTTAAAGAATATACCGGCCTGGCGCCCGGCCAATTTCAAATACAACTGAAAATACATAAAGCAAAAGAACTGCTTACCCATACAAAGAAGTCGGTAAAAGAAATTGCGTTTGAGCTCAACTTTGAATCAAACTTTTACTTTTCTAAATTGTTCAAAGAAAAAGTTGGTATAACACCAATACAGTTTAGAAATAAGCAAATGAAGTAATCACTTTCCCCTGGCACCTGAATTGCGTATTCCTTAATAACTTAATAGCACTTATGCTTTCATTTTGAAAGAGATAGTGATTAAATAAGGAGCGTTATTATGAATGATTATTTACATAATAAACCACCTGACGCAAATTTTCCCCATTAGTAGACCCCTCAACATACCCTTACGCTCAACCAACGAACTTTGTCTTTAATAGTTTTAATTAAAAAGAAAAATATCGCTATGTTGAGAATTGCACAAATAGCTCCACTCATTGAATCGGTACCACCTAAATTTTATGGTGGCACGGAGCGGGTAGTAGCTTATCTTACCGATGCATTGGTAAAATTAGGACATGATGTAACCCTGTTTGCATCGGGTGATTCAATAACCAAAGCCAGGCTGGTAGCTGTAACACCTACCGCCTTGCGATTGAGTGATTGTGTAGACCTAATGGCGGGAAATATTCTGCAGTTGCAGGAAGTAATGGACCGCTTGCACGAATTTGATCTGTTGCATTTTCATACCGATTATTTACATTTTCCCGTAACCCGTCGAATCCATAAAAAAACACTGACCACTTTGCACGGCCGGTTGGATATCCCTGAACTAAAACCTTTGTACGAAAAGTTCAATGATATGCCGGTGATTTCCATCTCCGATTCGCAACGCCGGCCATTACCAATGGCCAACTGGGTAGACACTGTATATCATGGTTTACCGACCGACCTGTATAAATATGGCAAAGGCGAAGGTGATTATGTGGTATTCCTCGGCAGGTTCTCCCCCGAAAAAAGGGCCGACCGCGCCATTGAAATTGCGCGCCGCGCGAATATGAAAATAAAGGTCGCGGCCAAGGTAGATAAAGCAGATGAAAAGTATTTTGAAAAAGAGATCCGTCACCTGCTCGATCAACCCCATGTTGAATACCTGCATGAAGTTGGTGAAAAGGAAAAAGGTCCGTTGCTGGCCAATGCAAAAGCATTACTGTTTCCTATAGACTGGCCCGAACCATTTGGCATGGTGCTGATAGAAGCCATGGCCTGCGGTACGCCCATCATTGCCTTTAATCATGGTTCCGTACCGGAGATCGTTGAACATGGTAAAACAGGATTCATAGTAAATACCATAGAGAAAGCAGTGGAAGCATTAAAAAACATTCATTTAATAAGCAGAGAAACCTGTCGTGAAACATTTGAAAGGAAGTTCAGCGATGTAGTAATGGCGCAAAATTATGTACGCCTGTACGAAAAAGCGTTGCACAAACAATCCGAAAGATCTTACTACTTAACACCAACGTATAGAAAATAAGTTCTAATCCAGCCATAAATTAAAATTTATGAAAAAACACGACACCCTGGTAAAACTACATGACGACAAATACTACATTCTCGCTTCTTCTTCGTATGCGGATGATCGTGTACTGACTTTAAATTATGGCGATACGTTTGGGATCTTTGACCGGTGGGGTGATATAAAACAATTCGGCACCTGCTCGCAGGGCATATATCACCAGGGCACGCGGTTCATCAGCGACATGGAGCTGGAAATAAATCATTACAGGCCCATGCTGCTCAGCTCCAATATAAAGAACGAGAATGAAATGCTGTCGGTTGACCTCACTAATCCCGATATAAGCGGGGATAGCAATGTAGTGATACCAAAAGGCACGTTACATATCTCCCGCAGTAAATTCCTGCAGGATGGGGCCTGTCATGAATTGATCATCCTGTATAACTATGGTTCCGATTCGCATGAACTGGACCTGGAGATCACGTTTGACGCCGACTTCAGGGACATCTTCGAAGTGCGGGGCATGGAAAGAAAAAAACGCGGCAGATTACAGCCGCCCTTTGCATCAGGCAACAACCATATAGTGGTTTCCTATACCGGTCTTGACAATATTGAACGCCAAACCAACCTGCATTTTGATCCCGCGCCGGCTTCTATAAAAGACAATAAGGTAACGTACAGGATCAAACTGGCGCCACAGGGCGGCACATTCAGCATCAACTGCACCTCATTATTTTCTGTGTATGCCAATCCTGTTCAATTTGAGCCCTATTTCATTGCTTATGATAAGATAAAATCGGGCATGGAAAAGAGCAAGGAATTGGTGGCGGAGATCTATACCGATAATGAACAATTCAATAACTGGATCAACCGGTCGAAAAGCGATCTGTTATCATTACTGGTGCAAACGCCGTATGGTAGTTATCCTTATGCAGGTGTGCCCTGGTATAATACGGTATTTGGCCGGGATGGAACCTTTACTGCATTGGAAACGCTGTGGGTAGCGCCCAATATTGCCAAGGGCGTTTTATTATACCAGGCAGCGCGGCAGGCAACAAAGATCCTGCCTTTGCAGGATGCAGAGCCGGGAAAGATCTTACACGAAATAAGATCTGGTGAAATGGCTGAAACCGGTGAAATTCCATTTAAACTGTATTATGGAAGCATAGATACCACCCCTTTATTCGTTGTGCTGGCGGGTCAGTATTTAAGAAGGACCGACGACCTGGCCACCATCCGTAATATTTGGGAGAATATTTTACAGGCGCTTACCTGGATAAAAGTATATGGCGATATGGACGGGGATGGGTTTGTTGAATACCAGCGTAAAGCGGAAAGCGGGCTGGCCAACCAGGGTTGGAAAGACTCGCACGATTCCATCTCGCATGAGAATGGCGATCTGGCCAGTTTTCCGATTGCCTTATGTGAAGTGCAGGGATATGTGTACGATGCCAAAATACAGGCGGCCTATATGGCGCAACGTTTAGGCCACAACGAGATGGCCGAACAATTGACAAAAGAAGCCCAGGACCTGAAGCAACGTTTTAACGAAGTATTTTGGGATGAACAATTAGGCACCTACATCCTGGCGCTCGACGGCGACAAAAAACCCTGCCGGGTAGTATCGTCGAATGTGGGCCATCTTTTATACTCGGGCATTGCTACCCCCGAAAGGGCAGCCCGGGCAGCCCAACTATTAATGAGTGATAATATGTTTAATGGCTGGGGACTGCGCACCTTATCTTCAAACGCGGCCAGGTACAATCCTATGTCGTATCACAATGGATCGGTATGGCCACACGACACGGCCATTGCAGCCTATGGAATGGCACGTTATGGAATGATGGAGCCCGCCATGCGGTTGATGCAGGGTTTGTTTGATGCGTCCCTGTTCATTGAGTTGCAACGGCTGCCCGAATTATTCTGTGGCTTTCCGTTCAGACAGGGCGTAGCGCCTACCGCCTACCCTGTTGCCTGCTCACCTCAGGCCTGGTCGGTGGCAGCGGTATTCCTGTTACTACAGGCTTGTTTAAGCATTTCTTTTGATGGCTATGAAAAAAAGCTGACCTTATACAAACCCACGCTTCCGGATTATTTAAAACAGGTCAGGATCTCCAACCTGCGGTTTGGCAATGAACAATTTGAGTTGGATATGATCAAATATGAACATGACCTGGGTATTCATTTAGTGAAGAAACCGGAGGGATGGGAGATAGTGACGATTAAATGATAAGAAGTTGACGAGTTAACCAGTTAACAAGTTAACCCGTCAACTTTTTCATACTTCATACCTCAGCATATCTGCACCACTTCCATACCAAGCAACAACCCAAGCTTCTTAATCTTCGACACAATACTCCCCACCCCTACGGCGCAGTGGTGTGCAGGGCCATGGCTATTCCAGTCGTTCACAAAACGGCGGGCGCCAATGGAGAATTTATAGCGGCTATTGGTATTGCCTATTTCTAATATGGGACCGGGAACGGATTCCGCTTCTGCGGTTAACAACAACAGTTTTCCATTTCCCTGCTGCACAACCGACAACAAGGTAACGGGTCCATTCTTTACCGACATCTCTACAGATAAACCGCGTCCTACTTTACCATGATACACATACAGGGGC
Organism: Niastella sp.; assembly: GCA_021154515.1. Taxonomy (GTDB): domain Bacteria; phylum Bacteroidota; class Bacteroidia; order Chitinophagales; family Chitinophagaceae; genus Niastella. The sequence goes on from JAJKIL010000151.1 coordinate 8,380, forward strand.
CGAACTTTAGTTTTCCCTTCTGCAATGGCAATATGACCCGGGCCATCGTGCCCCATCAAAACAATATCTTCTTTAAAATCCATGGCGTAATATTCCGTAAACGATCCACCGGCGCCAAAACTGTCCATGATCTTCATGGCCTGTGCATTCTTGATCTCGTATTCCCCGGCTACGGGAATACCGCGGGCGGTCAGTAAGGAGTTACCAAGAATGATGGAGCTGATGGTATCTTCATTATCGTCATTACCGGTTCCTTTGTAATAATAAGCCATGGACCCTAACTGGTATTGATCAGCTAACCGGTCCAGCGCGACAGAGGTACGCGCGGCCCGTTGTAGTTCTTCTACAGAACAATCGCTCTGCACATCAAACGTGGAGTAAAACAATTGTACGCGTTCATCAATTTCTTTATCAGTAACAGAGCGGCGTAAGGCAGCCAGCTCATCCACTTCTATCAGTTCTATATGTCCGCCAAAGAAGCGGTATTGTTGAGTGAGGTCAGCATAAATATCAAGCATGCCGCTGTAATAATGGCCCATACAACCCAGGCGGTTAAACGACATGGTGTGCGCCACTTTTGCCGCTTCTACCCATTCCAGCATTTCTTTCCAGCATTCTTCATCATTGCGCAACATCCCGGTTACCTGGTAAAACTGTATGCCGGTGCGCAGGAACACATTGGCAATTTCCGGCACCGGGCAGGCCGAGCAATAAGCCAGCCACTCACCCGTCATGCGGGTACGGTCGTTCATTTTATTGAAGGTTGCATAATTGATCGCCGCTTCGGGTGAAAGGTTCAGCACGATCACCGGTACTTTGGCCTGCTGCACCACAGGCAATACCGTGGATGACAAGGCATACGTAGTTACGTACAGGAATATAATATTTACGCCTTCGGTCCTGAAGCGGTAACCTGCTTCAAAAGCTTTATCGGCCGTATCAACCAGACCGGCATTTACGATATGGGGGTGCAGTGCCGCAATGCGTTCATGCACTTCGTACAGATAACCTTCCAGCCGTTCTTTCAACCCGTCAAATTGCGGCCAGTAAGTATCCAGTCCAATCCCAAACAAACCAATTTTAAATGCAGGCGTATTCTTCATGATTATCTATACGAAAAATGGGTTCTGCACCACCAGTGGGATGGTAAAAAGGGCAGAAGGCAGAGGGCAGAAGGCAAAAGCCGCAACGCGGCAACGGGTGTTAAAAAAGGGAGGGTCCCCACCAATTAGCGGGAACCCTCCTTTTTAAAAGTCTGTTGACCCAATTACTGTAACGAAACTTTATACCTGGTTACAGTATGGTATTTCTGTCCTGGTTTCAGGATGGTAGATGGAAATTTTGGTTTATTTGGAGAATCCGGAAAATGTTGGGTTTCCAAACAAAGCGCGGTGCGGAATTTTACGGGATGGCCACCGCTTGTAAACGTACCATCGAGGAAGTTACCGCTGTAGAACTGGATGCCAGGTTCAGTGGTGAATACTTCCAGTTTACGACCGCTGGTAGTGTCAGACAAAGTAGCTGCCAGTTGCAGGGTGCTGTCGGTACGGTTCAACACAAAGTTATGGTCATAGCCGCCAGGTACAGAGTCGATGCGGGCGCCAATGGTTTCTGCTTTGGTAAAATCAAATGGCGTTCCTTTTACCGGTTTGATCTCACCAGTAGGGATCAACGTGGTATCAACCGGGGTATATTTATCGCCATTGATCTGCAGGCTGTGATTCAGAATAGTATTCTCAGTGCTGCCAGTGAGGTTGAAATAACTGTGGTTGGTTAAGTTAACCGGTGTGGCTTTATCAGTTTCTGCAGAGTAGTCGATGTTCAGGGCGTCGTCATCAGTTAACGTATACACTACCGTTACTTTCAGGTTGCCGGGAAAACCTTCTTCACCGTCTTTGCTCAGGTAGCTTAAGGTAAGCGCAGGTGTGCTGTCGGCAGCCGGAGTAGCATCCCACACTACTTTATCAAAACCTTTGTTACCACCATGCAGGTTATTTTTTCCGTTATTGGCGGCCAGGGTATAGGTTTTTCCATCCAGCTTGAATTTCGCATCCCCAATGCGGTTGCCATAACGGCCAATGAGCGCGCCAAAGTAAGGTGGTTTTTTCAGGTACTCCGCCAGGCTTTCCATGCCTACTACTATACTTGATTTATTGCCTTTTTTATCAGGCGTAACCCATGAGGTTACAACGCCACCATAGTTGGTGATGGTTACAGTAACGCCGTTTTTATTGGTAAGGGTAAACAACTGTACTTTTTTTCCATCTGTTTCACCCCAATCTTTTGAGGTAACACCTGCTTTGATCATTTCTTGCGTTTTTTCTGTTGAAGGTTGTTTGTTTTCGCCTCCGCAGGATGCTACGCCGGTAAGCAGCGCAAGCAATGCTACATGGCAAATCAATTTGTTCATATGGTATACCTTATTGAGTTTATAAAAAAGGTTTATTTGAAAACTTGTCAAATATCTGGATATTTTCCCAAACACCTTATTTTAACTCCAGCACAACCACTGAGAAAGGCGGCATTTTTACAGTAAGCGTTTTGCCTTTTAATGCTGCGCCCTGGAATGGTACGGGTTTTATTTTAGCAGGTTGTTCAAAAGTGTTATGGTCCTGCAGTTTGGCCGAAGCAAGTATGCGGCCGCCAACGGTTTTATAATTCCCGCCTTCCAGTGTAATGCTGATATCCTGCGCAGCTTTTGAATCGATATTCACCAGGGAAATATGCATAGCGCCGGTTGAGTCTTTGGAGGCAGAGGCGGAAATAGCCGGTAGTTTTTCATTCCCAAATACATAATCATTACACTTAATGGTCAGGGGTACCATTTTAGCATCCTGGTGCACATTATACATTTCCATTACATGATACGTAGGCGTCAGGATCATCTTTTCTTCATTGGTGAGAATAACAGCCTGCAGCACGTTGATGGCTTGCGCCAGGTTGGCCATGCGAACGCGGTCGCAATGGTTATGGAAAATATTCAGGGTACAGCCGGCGATCATGGCATCGCGCATGGTGTTTTGCTGATACAGAAAACCAGGGTTGGTGCCTGGTTCTACTTCATACCAGCCGCCCCATTCATCCACTACCAGGGCTACACGTTTTTCAGGATCGTATTTATCCATAATGGCGGAATGCTTTATCACCAGGGAGTCCATGAACAGGGCCTGTTTCATGATCTGGAAATATTGCTGTTCGCTAAAATCAACTGCTGAACCTTTTTTTTGCCAATCTATCACCGAATAATGATGTAATGCCACACCACCCAGCATATTGAGCGGGATCTTTTTCATCAGCACTTCTGTCCAGTTATAATCATTTGAGCTGGCGCCCGAGGCAATACGGAAGATCTTGGTTTCATTAGACACGCCGGTCATAAAGGTGGCATACTGGCGATATACATCGGCATAGTGTTCTGGTGTCATGTTACCACCACAGCCCCAGGCTTCATTGCCCACGCCCCAGAACGCTACATGCCAGGGTTTTTCCCGGCCATTCTGTTGACGCAGATCGCTCATGGGGCTTTTTCCGTTGAAGTTTACATATTGTACCCAATCGGTTAGATCCTGTACAGTACCACTGCCTACATTACCCGCGAGGTAGGGTTCTGTACCGATCAGTTCGCACATATTTAAAAAATCGTGGGTGCCAAAGCTGTTGTCCTCCGTAACACCACCCCACCAGGCGTTTACCATCGTAGGCCGCTTGTTTTTAGGACCAATCCCATCTTTCCAATGGTAGGTATCGGCAAAACAACCACCCGGCCAGCGCAGGTTGGCGATCTTTAATTTTTTTAAGGCGTCTATAACATCGTTGCGTACCCCATTTGTGTTGGGTACTTTGGTATTTCCCTCACCCACATAAAAACCACCATAAATACAATGGCCCAGGTGCTCGGCAAAATGGCCATAAATGTTCTTGTTGATGGTAGTTGTAGCAGCGTCTACCTTAAAGGTCAGGTTGTTTTGGGCAAGCGAGTTTAAAGCAAACAGTGTTGTACAAGCAAAAAGCAAGCGTTTCATGTAAGAACTTTAAAATGAATAATTAATGAATGTAAAGTATTGGTCGCGTATAGAAAGGATGACAGTAGTCAGCATAGCAATCGTTTTTATTTAGCACCGTGAAACTAAGATAAAACAGCATATCTGTCAATTTTACACTTATATTTTTTTGGCAGAAGGCAGACGGCAGAAGGCAGAAATTTGTTCGCGGCAGCCAATGCTCTTGGTTTTGAGTGGTGTAAACGTTTTCAACATGGCCCTGAGCGAAGTCGAAACGCTGGGACTAATTTCACGTTTGCTGGTTGCTGCTTTCGCGGCGGCGAGCTTGCAGTTTCGTGAGGCCTTCTCTGCTTTGCCCGCCGTCCGCGTTTCGCTGAAGCTTTAGCGGAGGCGCAAGCTTTAGCGTAGGAAGGCCGTCCGCCTTTCTCACCACTGCCTACTGACCACTGCCTATTGTCTTTCTTTCTGCTTTCTGCCTTCTGCCGTCTGCCTTCTATCTTTTGCCAGGAAGCTATTTTCCATTCACAGTAACCCTTCCCTACTCCCTGCTGCCTTTTTACTAACTTTGATCTATGCAACCATCAGTGGCCCATATTAAAATAAAAAAGATCAATGCCGGTGAGCAAACGGAAGTAGAAGACGAACTGGCCGTGGAAGAACCGCTTGAAATACAGCTGGGTTGGCAGGAAGCTACCGGGTATGCACAAAAAAACATTTCCGTTACCATACGCACCCCTGGGAATGATACCGAACTGGCGGCTGGTTTCCTGTTTACCGAAGGCATTGTTCAACATATTGAGCAAATACAACATATTCTGCCACAGGAAAACAGGGTATTGGTAACCCTGAAGCCCGGTGTGGTACCGCAATTACAGCAGGCCGAACGGAACTTCTTTACCACTTCCAGTTGTGGCGTTTGCGGCAAAACGGATCTCGACTCTATTAAAACGGTGCCGGTTTTTACCCATCAACGGGAAGACCTGGCGGTGCACGCCGGTGTGTTTTACGGGTTGCAACACACCCTGCAACAAAAACAGGTGGTTTTTGAAAGCACGGGCGGATTGCATGCTGCCGGCCTCTTTAATTTAACTGGTGAGTGTTTACTGCTGCGTGAGGATGTGGGTCGCCATAATGCCGTAGATAAAGTAATTGGCTCCGCTTTGCAAAACGGGCAATTGCCTGTGTATCAATGTATATTGCTATTGAGCGGTCGTGCCGGTTTTGAGCTGATACAAAAAGCCGTGATGGCTGGCATCCAGGTTATTGCTTCTGTAGGGGCGCCCTCCAGTTTGGCCGTGCAACTGGCTACGGAACATAATATTACTTTAATAGGATTTTTGCGGAAGGATAGGTTTAATGTGTATAGTGGGGCTTACAGGGTGCGGGTGGGCGAGTTGACCAGTTGATCAGTTGACGAGTTAACAAGTTGACAAGTTAACAAGTTGAAGTTGACAGGGTTGATAAAGGGCGAAGGATGAAATAAGAGGAAGATGAAATTTGTGAGGAATATAACCTCGTCGCGAACCCTTTCAC
>JAJKIL010000152.1 GCA_021154515.1 Niastella sp.
CATTGCCGGCAGGCGCCTGGCACCATGTGGCCGTTACCTTATCAGGTTCTGTAGGTACGCTTTATGTGGATGGCGTGGCAGTAGGTACCAACAGCAGCATGAGCAACAAGCCATCAGCCCTTGGCGCCACTACACTGAATTATATCGGAAGATCTCAATTCAGTAGTGATCCTTATTTGAATTCGATCATAGATGAATTCAGGATCTATAACAGAGCCCTGAGTGCAGCCGAGCTCAAAAACGTATACGGTCAATACGCTCCACCGCTGGCGCCCACCAACCTGGTGGTTACTGCAGGCAATGGCAGTCCGGTGGTAAGCTGGACTGCATCTGCCGGCGCCACCAGTTATAATGTGAAGCGGGCAAATACGCTGGCAGGGCCTTACACCACTATTGCTACTGCAACTGCTGCCAACTATACCGATACCGTTGCTGCAGGCTGCGCTACTTACTTCTACGTGGTATCAGCCAGCAACAGCAATGGGGAAAGTGTTAATTCAACTGTAGGTACCTCAGTAAGCAAGAAACTAACGGGTACAGTTATTGGAACTGATGGTTCATGGAATAATAACGCCGCTGTAACAAAAACAGCCGCAGTGGATGGTAGCTTAAGTACTTATTTTGATGGCCCCACGGCAAACGGTGTATGGGTGGGTTATGATCTGGGTGCAGACAGTACACAAGCCGTTTACAAAGTTCGTTATGCGCCCCGTTCAGGTTTCGGTTCACGTATGGTAAATGGTGTTTTCCAGGGTTCAAACGTTGCCAGTTTCAGTACAGCAACAACGCTGTTTACTATTACTACAACGCCCGTAGATGGTGTTTATACGGAGCAAATGATCACAAGCCCTGCGCCATACCGCTATGTTCGTTATTTGTCGCCAAACAATGGATTTGGAGACGTGGCTGAAGTTGAATTTTATGGAATACCTTTCGCTGCTGTACCGCAAATAACAAGCAAGGCGGGTACGAAAAACGGTTTATACGGAGCAACGTTCAGTTATACCATTCCGGCAGCCAATGCAAACAACTTCAGTGCTGCCGGTCTTCCGAACGGATTAAGTGTGAACACCTGTACAGGAGTGATCTCGGGTAATTTGAACGCAACAGGATCATTCCCTGTTATCCTTACGGCTTCCGGCACGCTTGGCTCAGCAAAGGATACCATGCAGCTGGTGGTATACCAACTGCCAACGGTTAAAATACGGAACATCCAGGTGTCCCTGGATACAAGCGGAAATGCAGTTGTGACGCCGCAACAGGTAGATAATGGATCAGTGAGCTATTCAGGTAATTTGAGTATAAGTCTGGATAAAACCAACTTCACCTGCGCCGATATCGGTGCACCGGTTACAGTAACACTTACTGCAACGGATGCAGATGGACATTCAAATACAGGAACAGCGCAGGTAATGGTTACAGACGATCAACTGCCCGTGCTAACTGCTCCTTTGAGCCAGGTTTTTTGCTACAGCGCCTCCGGGTCTTATTCAGTGCCCGCACTCAATGCTTCGGATAACTGTGGTATAGCCGCTGTAAGTTATACTGTAAGCGGAGCCACCTCCAGAAGCGGCAGTGGCACAGATGCCAGCGGAGCGTTTAACGCCGGGCAATCAACCATTTCCTGGACCGTGACGGATGTGCATGGCAATGCAAGCACCGCTACTACTGCAGTAACGGTCAATCCGGCACTCAGCGCCTCCATTCCCAACGTGTATGCCATGAATCCGGCCGTGGATATCAAGAATACCATCTATCTGGGTTATGGTCCCACTTCGCTTACTATAACTGCCTCACCGGCAGGTGGAACAGCGCCGTACACTTATCGCTGGAATACAGGGGGAACAACCGCGTCGATCCCTGTTAACCTGGCCGGCACCTATACAGTGGTAATAACAGATCTGAAGGGTTGTACAACCACTGCATCCATTGTGATAAACGTACTGGATGTAAGATGCGGCGGTGACAGCACCAAGGTCACTGTTTGCCATAACAACCATACTATTTGTGTGGCGCAGCCTGCCATTCAAACACATCTGGATCATGGAGATCACTTGGGCGCATGCGGCGCAAGAATGGATGTAACAAGTGCTGCAACACAAACCGGTATATCAATAGTAGCATATCCGAACCCATCTCCCGGTCAGTTTATTGTTAAGTTGGAAGGATTCAAACCTGGCAAAGCAGCTATGATGGTAATGGATGTAAACGGAAAACTGTTACAGCAACAATCAATCGTGCTGTCGGTTGATAAACAAACCGTACCGGTTAACCTTGATAATTGCGCCACAGGGATCTACTTTCTGAGGATACTTACAAATGGTGAAACAAAAACTGAAAAGCTGATAATTAAACGATAAGGCTATAAAACAACAGCATTAACAACCAATTGTATGTAAAAGGCTGTCCCGGATCGGGGCAGCCTTTTCATATTAAAAGGGCCTTTCAAAATATCCTTCTCTGTTCATACATGGGAGGATATTTAGTCTATCATAGTAATTAAAGTACTAGTTATTCTCACCATTTACGCTGTTTTCACTCAATTTTAGTGCTATCATTTTTTTTGCCTCCGGCCACTCGGAAATAATAATACTGTACACCATTGAATTACCAGGTGATCCGTCCCTTCTTATTTTATGGTTTCGTAAGATGCCTTCAAATTTTGCGCCTATTTTTTGAAGTGCTTTCTGCGATCTGGTATTGGTTATATCTGTTTTAAATTGAACTCGATTTAGACACATCATTTCAAAGGAGTAGGTTAACAGCAGTAGCTTCGCTTCGAGATTAATCTTTTGCCCGAAGCATTTCGGATTGAGCCAGGTCCAGCCTATTTCAGCCGTTTTATGCCTGTTATCTACATCAAAAAGACGGGTGCTGCCTATAATTTCACTGGTCCTGTTATCCCTTATAACAAAAGGTATCACCTTTCCCTCCTTTTCTGCAGCCTTTGCCTGTTCGTACCAAATGTAAATATCTTCCTTGCTGTTAAGAGAGACGGATAAAAATTTCCAAATTTCCGGATCGGTTGAAAACGTAGCTAACGCATCTAAATGTTCAGATTCTAAACCGACGAGTGAGATCTTTTTGCCAATTAGTTCCAGACCCATTAAAAATTTATTTTAAATCGGAGAGAAAAGTTTTAATGCCACAGAGCGGCTGCTGTTCAAAACAGCATAAGAGCGGTATGAGGCCGTGATTCCCTTGATCGCCTAAATGGATGCTTCCTTATTTGCTTTTATTTACACTCTTCTTAATTACCTTTTGAGTAGTCTCTACTGCCTCTGTTTCAATTTCCTTTTTTAGCAATTTTACCAACAGCTTCATCTGTGATATATCCTTTGATACCCTGGATACAAGAATGCCGCCTTCGATCATTGCATATGCTTTCAGGGCAAATTCTTTATAATTCCAGGTCTTCCTGAATTCGCCGTTTTTTACACCCTGCTTTAATATGTCGGTCATGCCCTGTTGTACAGTGCAGATGGTGTCTTTTACCATTTCCCGGATCACCGGGTTTGTATCATCGGCTTCCATTCCGAAATTCATCATTGGACAGCCGCCCAGTACCGGTGGATTCAACGGATCGCTGAGATAATCCAGCATTCCAAAAAATTTGGCTTTTGCAGTAATATATTTCTCCGCCTCAGAACTCGTTTTCTCTACAAACTGTTTCAAATTCCATTCTGCCGCACATTGTGATAGTTCTTCCAGGTCTTTAAAATGTACATATAGTCCACCTCTCGCCATATTGGTCGCCTGCATCACATCGGATACCGCTGTGGCGGCAACGCCTTTAGTATTGAAAATGGGGGCTGTTTGCTCAATAATGAATTGCCGGGTCTTTTCTGACTTCTTCATGTTTTCGCCAATTAGATTGTAGTCAAAAATACAATGAACGATCGTTCATATTTGTCATAATATTGTAAAATGAACGAAAGCTGAAAAAATGAACGATTGTTCATAATACTTTTGTCGCATCGTTCATGGCCTGATACGAATTATCAACTTTTATCACGCGGTCAATGCCGCTGCTGCCTGGTTCAGTCTGATCAAACTGTGACAGGTATTTATCTTCTTACAATTCAAACGATTTTATTATGAGCAATCACACACATAACACAGCACCTACACAATTCGTAAAAGTAAATGGTAATAAATTTGCCTATCGTCGCTTTGGGAAAACAGGTGGCCATTTACCATTGGTTTTTTTCCAGCATTTTACCGGCACTCTTGATAACTGGGATTCGGCTGTGCTTGACCCGCTATCTCAGGAAAGGGAAATTATCATCTTCGATAACAAGGGTATTGCCAGTTCTGAAGGCGAACCGCCGCATACCATTGCGGAAATTGCCCGTGACGCAGAAGCATTCATTGATGCGCTGGAACTTAAAAAAGTAGATCTTTTTGGCTTTTCTATGGGTAGTTTTGTTGCGCAGCAGATAGCATTAGACAGACCTGGGCTGGTTAGAAAGATTATACTGGTTGGTTCGGGTCCTCGTGGTGGGGAAGACCTTGAAACATTCTTACCTGAAGTATGGGCACTATTCGAAAAAACCTATGCTCAGCCGGATGAATTGCTGTTGGATACTTTTTTTGCTCCCACAGCAACCAGTCAGGCGGCAGGCAAGCTTTTTCTTGACAGGATACGTTCCCGCAAAGAAGACAAGGATATTGCTATCAGCGATAAAGTAGTACCTGCGCAGCTGGCGGCTATTTCTGAATGGGGTAAGAAAAGGCCCGACTCCTTTGATTACCTGGCTAAAATCACACACCCGGTATTGGTAGTGACAGGGAAGAAGGATATTATTTTCCCGACCATCAATTCATATCTGCTACAACAACATCTGCCTGATGCGCAACTGCTGTTGTATCCTGATTCCAACCATGGATCGCAATACCAGTTCCACCAGCATTTTGTGGTACAGGTACGCTTGTTTTTAAACGGAAATATCTAAATACCGGATCGCCGGCAATCATAGACTGGAAAAATTTCCCACATGAAGGTGACTTATTATGGACATTCGTTAACCCGGAGACAATAAGTGTTGCGGAGAAGATGGTACGCTTAGGGCTGACCCAATTGTGCAGCAACCACAAAAAAGGTCGGCCCTTTTATAAACCCACCCCTCGCGCTAAGCGAATTAACTGAACATTCATATCCAACCTCACCTTGTATAATTACATATATTTGCTTTTATATCCTTCTCGGCAATGCAGGCAAAACTAAGGGAACACATTGAAAAAATAATACCGCTGACTGATGATGAGTTTGCGTTTGTTATCTCTCATTTTTCGTTCAGAAAAGTGAAAAAGCACCAGTTCCTGATACAGGAAGGCGACCCTGTTAACCACTCTTATTTCGTGGTTTCCGGATTATTAAAGTTATCATATACCGACGCCAATGATAAAGAACATATATTGCACTTTGCTATGGAAGACTGGTGGGTAAGCGATTACAAGGCCTGGTTTACCAAGGCAAAGGCTACTATATCGTTAGACTGCCTTGAAGATACCTCGGTGTTTTGCCTTTCGTTGGAAGACAATGTGAAACTATGTGCCAGCCTTCCAAAGATGGAGCATTTCTTTCTTACAAAATCGTATTGGGGTTACATCGCATCTCAACAGCGAATAATTTCTTTGCTTACTAACAGTGCCCAAGAACGGTACGAACAATTGCTAATGCAGTATCCCTCGCTTATTCAGCGTGTAAACAAAACCCTCCTGGCCTCCTATTTGGGTGTTTCGCGCGAGACCTTAAGCAGATTATCCTCTTAATGTGATCTACATCACGCTGAAATTGTGATGTATGCCCGGCAAAAATTGCTACGTTATTCGCAGCTTTGCAGTATAGATTTTAAAACTGCAATAATGAATAAAACAGCAAAAATATTAGCGTTAGCTTTAATAGCGACTGTACCTTTATTGGCACAAACAAAAAAACAAAGTAAAATGGAAAAAAGAATTATCAATCCCTGGCAATGGCAGGATCAACGCAGTTATGTGCAAGCCGTTGAAGTAAAACATGCTGAAGGCACACTCTATTGTTCAGGGCAGGCAGCGGTAAGCGCTGATGGAAAATCAAGTACCGGCGACATGAAAACGCAATTAATTCAGGCCATACAAAATCTTGAAAAAGTGATCGGTGAAGCGGGGTATGAATGTAAAAATATTGTAAGATTAAATGTACTTACAACCTCATCTTCAGAGCTTTTCGGCTGCTTTGATATTTTTCAGGAATGGATAAAAAATCACGGTATAAAGCAGGCTACTACTCTGATTGAAGTAAAAAGCCTTTTCGAAACGTTAAAAATTGAATTAGAGGCCACCGTAGTCAAGTAAATTTTCCTTAACTGTTTACTCCCATCTAAGCAGTTACCCCCTTCCCCTCCCATTTGAACGATTCCAGGAGCCCTTCCTCTGTTTCTAAATTTTAGACACAGGTGAGCTCAAAAGGTTACCCTTTTTATTTATTGATGGAAACAATTAATAAAATGTCCTGCAACGTTAACTCCAAACGTCTTAGTGATGCAGCGTGAAGGATTCACGTAATTTCTAAACATTAAAAAGTTAAATAATGCATGAGTTAAAAGACAAAGTAGCAGTGATCTATGGGGCAGGCGGCGAAATCGGTGGCGCTGTCGCACGTGCTTTCGCACGCGAAGGAGCCAGGCTTTTTCTTACCGGGCGCCGCCTGGCGCCTGTGGAAGCGGTTACCAGGGACATCGTATCTGCCGGCGGCGTTGCCGAGGCGGCGGAGGTGGATGCCCTTGATGAGCAGGCTATAGATAAGCATCTGCAGTCTGTAATGGCTAAGGCAGGCCGGATCGATATTTCGTTCAATGCGATGGGGAACTCGCCCACCAGGTATCTGGGGGCATCGCTGGTTGATATGGATCTTAAACAATTCTCCATGCCCATCACGAGCTATACCACCTCCTATTTTCTGACTGCGCGTTTAGCGGCAAGACGCATGCTACCGAATAAATCCGGCGTGATCATGACCGTAACTGCGCCTCCCGCAAGAATAGGCACACCAAACGGAGGGTATGGTCCGTCACAGGCTGCCAAGGAGGCGCTTACCCGCTACCTGTCGCTTGAACTGGCGCCTCAGGGCATCCGCGTGGTCGGTCTGCAGCCCTTCGCCATGCCGGAGGCAGAGACAATAAGGGAAATATTTGAAAGTAGGGCCAAAACAACGGGCGTAACCTGGGAACAGTTCACGGGTTATCTAACAGCCATGACCCATTCCAAACGCGTCATGACGCTCGCGGAGATGGCTAATGTAGCGGCCTTTGTGGCTTCCGATAAGGCAAGCATAATGATGGGAACGACCGTCAATCTGACCATGGGAGCCCTGGACGACTAGGATCTGCTGGTTCGGAAAGAGGTTGCCACGCTTCATAATTAAACGAACCTTCAGATCGTTTGATTTGAAGGCTCGTTTTATCTATCTCCAAAAAGTGATTTCAAGTGTTTGTCTTAAAACCCGCTGATCAATTTTAAAGCGCCTGAATATTTTTAGCAACCAGGAAAGTGGAGGTTTTTTGCCAGATGACTGCAATTGTTTTGCCTGCCTTATTGCAAGTGTATTGCCATCATCTTCTTTGATTGTGTTGTTTGTATACATAACTGTAACTTGCATAATAGAAATAAGCCCATCACTTTATTCTTCCCCAGGCGACCTCTGCAATTACTTTTTGCCCGCCTTGTGTTGTATGTGTTACTACATACTTTATTTCATTGCCTGTGTATGTATATACGCGTTCCTGCTCAGTACCTTCCCAGTTTGGATAAAACGCATGTTCAATAATAAATGTAATGGTCCTTTTCTTCTCATTGACCTCATATTTCCCAAAATGTGAATTACTGCCCTGCACTAATGCAGTGCTTTCTTCCGGGGTGCATTTATTTTTGTCGCCTGATTCTATTTTAGGCCTTTCCGCTTTCAGTATTTGAATAGCATAATTGCCTTTTTCATCAAACATCAGCAGACCTTGAGGATCTTTTCCATAAGGATACACCCTGCTGCTATCCGGATAAATATTTGCAACAGATATCAATGTCCACGTTCCAACTAATTGTTTTTGCAAGGAGTTTATTGCAGGGTTGCTTTTTTGTGCGTGTAACATAAAAGTGATTCCTGACACAAGCAGTAAAGCGATTATTTTTTTCATTTTTGACAACTTGATTTTTTTATTAGTTTACCTGTGCAATATTATACAGATTATTGTATTACCTTTCTGTACAATTTTTCACTTATTCTGTAATTTTCCTTAATGAAAGCAGAGAATATATATGTACCGTTTGAAGTGGAGTATAAAGAACTTCACAGTTATCCGCAAGCCAGGCGAAGCAGGAACTTCTTTGAGCTGATCTATGTGGTGGATGGCACCGGCGTTCAATATATAAACAAACTAAGATTTAACTACCGGAAGGGCAACCTGTTTCTTATTACACCACAAGACATTCACTCTTTTGAAATAGCCAACCTTTCTAACTTCTTTTTTATCCGGTTTAGCGAGAGTTACGTAAAGACATTTATTTCAAAGGATAAAGATGCGGTAAAGCGGATGGAATATATACTTCAAAATGCCAGCCATCGTCCTGGTTGTATTTTGAAAAATAAGGCAGATAAACCATTTGTTGCATCGCTTGTGGAAAGTATTATCAGGGAGAACACTAATCAGCAAATTTATTTCAACAAGATCATTGAACAGGTGGTAAACACTGTTATTACAATTGTGGCAAGAAATATTGCTTTAAAGCTCCCTAAGAATATAAAAGAAAATACCGGAGAGCCGGTGCTTGA